>CADDZP010000496.1 GCA_902812475.1 Actinomycetota bacterium
CGCCTGGAGGTCGTCCTGCCCCGCTCCCAGGAACGAGAATCCCGCGCCTTCGGCCCGAGGCCGCAACAACTGCGACAGCGCGTCCCGAACCTCCGAGCGGAAGGCCTGCTCGTCCACCACTTCGAAGGCTACGGTTGCGGACGCATGCTCCTCGAGACGCTTCACATCTCCATCGGCGACTTCGAACAGGGAACCGGGTGGAGCGTCAAGGCTGAAGGTCTCTGCCGAGGCGATGTATGCATCCCGCTGCCCGACGACTCCGTCACGGACGACCTGCTCGACGTCGAAGCGGTCGCCGGGCGGGCAGGGATGCCGATCGTCCACGACGACCGCCACGGCGTGTGGGCGCTGGGCCCTGCCTCCCGCGCCACCGGCCGCGTCCTGCCCACCGCTCGAGCGCCCGAGCTCGAGCTTCCCGACCTGCGCACCGGCGAGGCCTTCCGTCTGTCGTCCCTCGAAGGCCAGAAGGTGCTGCTCCTGGCCTGGGCGTCGTGGTGAGGCTGCCGCTTCGACCTGCCCGTGTGGCAGGACCTGCGTGAGGAGCTGCACCCCAAGGGCTTCGAGTTGGTCACCGTGGCCCTCGACACGGGCGGCGTAGAAGCGGCCAAGCCCTTCGTCGACAGCGCCAACGCCCAGCATCCGTCGCTGCTCGACGAGGCCCACGTCGTCGACGAGCTCTTCGGCGTGGTCAACGTGCCCAACGGCGTCTGGATCGACGAGGAGGGCACGATCGTCCGGCCCGCCGAGCCCGCCTTCCCCGGCCGCAACCCCGTCATGGAGAGCTTCGAACAGCTCGACCTCACCCAGTTCCCGCCGGACGTGGCCGACATGCTGGCCGAGGCCAAGAAGATCAAGACGGACCCGGCCGCCTACAAGGCCGCCCTCCTCGACTGGGTCGAGCACGGCAAGGACAGCCGCTATGCGCTGACGCCCGAGGAGGTCATCGAGCGGTCGCACCCGCTGGGCGACGCCGAGGCGCGGGCCGCTGCCCACTTCGAGCTGGGCCAGCACGTGCACCGCAGCGGCGACCACGCCGCCGCCATCCCCCACTGGCGGGAGGCCCATCGTCTGCAGCCCGACAACTGGACCTACAAGCGCCAGGCCTGGAACTTCGAGGACCCCGTCCGCCAGGGGCGCACCGACGCCTACGACTCCTCGTGGATCGAGGACGTGAAGAAGGTCGGGGCCGAGAACTACTACCCCACCGTCGAGCTTTAGCGTCGCGGGCGATGCCCCGAGCGGCCCGCCGTCCCGAGCTCATCGACTTCAAGCCCGACGACCGGTCGGCCGTCGTGGCCCGCATGGACCAGCTGAGCAACGACAAGGCCGGCTGGATCAACTTGAGCCCCGCGCTCGACGAGGACGAGGAGCCGCCGCCGCGGTCGTCGACCTTGGGCATCTTGTCCGGCCGCGGCCCCGACGTCCCGCTGTGCACCTGGGTACCGGGTCCGCCCGTCGAGGCCGGCATCCAGCACGGTGCCGGCTCCCGGGCCGTCGGGGTCCTGCGCGAACTGGGCGAGCCGGTGCCCGAGGGCTGGCGCGTGACCCAGGATCATTCCCGCCGCGGCCTGGTGGTCCTCGTGCCCGACGGCATCGCCAACGAAACGGTCCTCGACTGGTTGGTCCGCGCCGGGACGGCGCTGGCCGCCCACCTGAAGCTCGCCGGCTGGTGGAGGGCGGCGATCTACCGCCCGTAACCCGGCGAAACGACTAGTAGATCGCTCGGATGCCGGCGATGTCGCCCGAGGCGAGCGACCGCTTGTAGGTCTCACCCAACGTCGCCGTGGGCGCCATCGTGTTGAACGCCGAGCTCACGTGGCCCAGGCCGTAGATGTGGCCGAACTCGTGCGTCGCCGTGTTCTGGAGGTCGTAGGCGGCCACGTTGTAGCACCCGCTGCCTTCGCTGCCGGCGAGGAACCACGGCACATTGGTACTGAACTCCGTGTCGCTCTCGTACTCCCCCGTGGTCCAGTGCCATGTGTAGGTGATGGCCAGGGTGCGGCCGCCGAGCGGACCGAACATCAGCTCGTAGGTGTGGTCGGCCTGGGGGCTGGTGGCGGTGCCGCCCGATGACACCGTGATCGACGGGGCGTTGGCGTCAGCGGCCTTCCACGTGTTGAAGGCGGCTTGGAAGGCGGACGCGGCGCCGGCCGGTGCCCCGGACGGGTTGAGATAGGCGGTGGTGGGGGCGTTCACTCGGGTCCCGGTGAGGCTGTAGGCGCTGGTGCCCGGGCCGGGCGTGACGCAGGTCGCCCGCCGGGTGCGCCGGCGCGCCGCGTCGGTCTCCTTCGACGTCCAGTCGTCGCTCGTCGTTGTCACCTTGACGCCCACGAGTGTGGCGGTACCGCCCTTGGCCCAGCGGCCGTTGGCCGAGCGGGTCGTGGTCGCGGGCGAGGGCTTCGTCGGCGCGGTCCGCGTCGCCGGGGTCCGGGCGGACCTTGTGGTCGTCCACGTCGTGGCTGTCGCGCCGGCCAGCGGCCCGGACACGACAGCCGCAGCCGTCGGCACGGCGACGAGCGCGGAAACGAGCGCGATCTTTCGAAATCTCACAGGGGGCCGTCCTCTTCTCCTGCGCGGGGGAAG
>CADDZP010000497.1 GCA_902812475.1 Actinomycetota bacterium
GAGAACGAGTGGGCGGCCACGGCGGAGAGGCCACCGGTGAGAATGACGCCGCCGACGGCCAACCCCTTGGTCACGCGGGAGACGCGGCGCAGGCCGGCATTGCGGCGGTCGATCGGATCTGGAGTCATGAGACACCTGCCATCTGTTGATGCGTGGGGAAGGGCACGCGCTCGAGGACGAACAACTGCGGCCATCGTCGCCCCGCCCGCTCCACGCCGACTCCGTCTTTGCTGGGAACTTCCCGGGAATGCCGTTTCCAAGAAAGTCCTCAGCACAGCCGCACAGCCGCCCCGTAGCCCCGTAGCCCCGCAATTCCCACGCCAACCGTTCTGGCGGTCGTGGACATCGCTATACGCCGGCCACGACCGCCAGAATGCGCGAATCGGCCCGGAGTCGGTCGGAGGAACTTCCCAGGAAGGGCTGAGACATCGCCAAGCGGGCACCCCGACACTGGCGGTCATGAGCCATTCGGGCAAGGCCAAAGAGGAGCCCGGCGATGAGCGCCGTGCCTAGTGTCGCGGGGGCAATGGCGGCCGAGCGCAAGCCCCGGGTGCTCGTCGTCGACGACGAGGAGCACATCACCGAGCTGGTGTCGATGGGCCTCGGCTACAACGGCTTCGACGTCGAGCGGGCTGCCACCGGACGCGACGCGCTGGCCGCCGCCGAGCAGCGCAGGCCCGACCTCATCGTGCTCGACGTCATGCTCCCCGACCTCGACGGGTTCGAGGTCACCCGCCGTCTCCGCCAGCGCGAAGGTGCCGGCACCCGGGTGCCGATCATCTTCCTGACCGCCAAGGACACGACCGCCGACAAGATCCAAGGCCTGCGCCTGGGCAGCGACGACTACGTCACCAAGCCCTTCAGCATCGAGGAGCTCATCGAGCGGGTGAAGGCGGTGCTCAGACGGGCCACTGGTGCCGGACCCGGCGAGCACAAGCTCTCCTACGCCGACCTCGAGCTCGACGAGGACACCCGTGAGGTGTGGCGGGACCGCCGAGCCATCGACCTCACGCCCACCGAGTACAAGCTGCTGCATTACCTGTTGGCCAACGCACGGCGCGTCCTCACCCGCGACCAGATCCTCGAGCACGTGTGGGACTACACCTTCGCCGGCAACGCCAGCGTCCTCGAGACCTACATCTCCTACCTGCGACACAAGGTCGACGCCGAGGGGCCACCGCTCATCCAGACGGTACGGGGGGTCGGCTACACGCTGCGCGAGGCCCGGTGAGCTCGTTGATGTACACGTAGCACATGACCCTCCGCATCCGCCTCGTCCTCGCCCTGCTCGCGCTCCTCACCGTCGGCCTCGTCGTCTTCGGCGTGGCCACGTACTCGTTCTATTCACGCTCGCAGTACAAGCGCCTCGACGACCAGGTGCGCGCCTCGGCGCCCTTGGTGTCCCGGCAACTCGACCAGGCGGCTGGCCGCGGCGGCGGCTTCGGCCCTGACAACAGGGATGACGCTCACGGCTCGCACGATGGCGGCCCGCCCGTGTTCGTGCCCCCGGGCACCTACGCCGAGCTGCGCGGACCCAACGGCGCCGTCATCAGCCGCCTCCAGCTCTCGGAGAGCACGGTGCAGCCCAGGCTTTCGACGCGCCTCACGTCGGGACGGATCTTCACGACGGGTGCGACAAGCGGCTCGGCGACCTACCGGGTGCTGGCGTCACCCGCGCCAGGGCCGGGCGAGCAGGGCGAGACCGTCGTCGTGGCCGTGCCCATGACCGACGTCGTCAACTCCCTCCATCGCCTGCTGTACACCGAGCTCACCGGCGGCGCCGCTCTCCTCGTCGCCCTCTCCTTCGGGTCGTGGCTCATCCTGCGCCATGGCCTGCACTCCCTCGAGGACATGGCGTCCACCGCCCGCATGATCACCGCCGGCGATCAGGTCGACCTCACCCAACGGATCAGTCCATCCGGTGGACCGACCGAGGTCGGCCAGCTCGGCCGAGCCCTCAACACCATGCTCGACGACATCGAGGACGCCTTCAACGAGCGAGAGGCGACCGAGCGGCGGCTGCGACAGTTCCTCGCCGACGCCTCGCACGAGCTGCGCACGCCGCTCACGTCCATCCGGGGCTTCGCCGAGCTGTTCCGGGTCAGCGGCGAGAACGCCAAGGTCGACCTGCCCACGATCCTGCGCCGAATCGAGCAGGAGTCAGGCCGCATGAAGGGCCTCGTCGACGACTTGCTGCTTCTCGCCCGCCTCGACGAGGCCCGGCCCCCGGAGCAGTCTCCCGTCGATCTGGCCGTCATCGGCGCCGACGCCTGCAGCGACGCTGTCGCCGTGGCCCCCGGCCGCCGCATCGTCCTCGACGCCCCCGAGCCAGTTGTCGTCGCCGGCGACGAGGCCCTTCTCCGTCAGGCCGTCGCCAACCTCGTCACCAACGCCCTCACCCACACGCCGCCGGGCACACCGGTCGAGGTCGCCGCCCGGCGCCACAACGGCACGGCCACCATCTCGGTGCGCGACCACGGCCCCGGCCTCGACGAGGACGCCGTCGCCCACGTCTTCGACCGCTTCTGGCGGGCCGACGCCGCCCGCGTCGGCACCGGGGCCGGCCTCGGCCTGCCGATCG
>CADDZP010000498.1 GCA_902812475.1 Actinomycetota bacterium
CCGGTCCGGCGGCCCAGCCGCAGCATGCCGAGGATGACGTAGGCGGTCTTGGCGAGGGGCTGCTCTGCCATCTATCGGCAAGATATATCACGACGATAGGTTGGTGTCAAGCCAGCCCCTGAGCTCTGCCAGGAAGCGGGGATCCACGGCGTGGGGGATGGGCGACTCCCGGTAGAGCACCTCGGCCCCCGCCGCCGTCAGCCGGTCGCGGGCGTCATGGCCCCACTCGAGCCCGATCACGGGGTCGTAGGTCCCGTGCCCGATGGCCACCGGCAGCCCCCGCGCCTTGCCCAGGTCGAGCGCGAACCCCTCGACCGTGGGGATGAACCCGCTGAGGGCGATGATCGCCGCGGGCAGGGGGCGCCCGTCCCCGAGGGCGAGGGCATACGACATCACCGCCCCCTGGGAGAAGCCGCCGATCACGCTCCGCTCCGGGGGCACGCCGTGCTCGGCGAGCAGGTCGTCCAGCCAGCCGGCGGCCAGGGGCCAGGTGGCGCGGAACGTCTCCGGGTCCGGATAGCCGATCCGGTGGACCGCGTACCAGTGGGCCCCGCCGGGCGGGAGCGAGAGGGGACCGCGCGGTGTCGCGCCCAGGAGGCGGCGCTCCGGATCGAGCTCGTCGAGCAGCGGGAAGAGGTCGTGCTCGCTCGTGCCCCGGCCGTGGAAGAGCACCAGGGCCCCCTCCGGCTCGGCGGCGGCCGGCCGCAGCCTGTGCTCGAGCTGGCTCATTCAGGCGCTCCTTCCCGGGTGGGCGGTAAAATGGTTGTACGCGCAACTATACGTCTACGATGTCCTCCACCCCCCCGACACCGAGCTGCTCTCCACGAAGGAGCTGGCCGCGTGGCGCGGCTTCCTGCGCGTCCACGCCGCGCTCACCCGCGAGCTCGACGCGGAGCTGGCCGCCGCCCACGGCCTCCCGCTCAGCTCGTTCGAGGTCCTCCTGATCCTGCAGCGCGCCCCCGGAGGCGAGATGCGGATGTCGGAGCTCGCGGACTCGGTCCTGCTCTCCCGCAGCGGGCTCACCCGCCTGGTGGACCGCCTCGTGGGCGCCGGCCTGCTCGAGCGCCGCCAGTGCGAGGACGATGCCCGGGGCTACAACGCCGCCATAACCTCGGCGGGGCGGCGGGCCTTCCGGGAGGCCCGAACCACCCACCTGACGGGCGTGCGCGAGCGCTTCCTGCGCCACCTCTCCGACGACGAGCTCGCCCAGCTCGCCGGTGTCTGGGAGCGGCTGGCGCCGGACGCCTAGGACAGCGGCGCGGCCATCGACCGGCGCGCGCGCCTGTGAACCTCGCGCAGCGCCCGGGCCAGGCGCCGCACGCCCTCGTCGAGCTCGGGCGGATCGAGCAGAGAGAACGAGAGCCGCATCGACGTCAACGAGTGGCGCTCCGCGGTAACGGCGCCGCCGGGGGTGAAGGTCACCCCGTGGCGGATCGCCTCCGAGTACAGTGCCCGCTCGTTCACCGGCCGCGTGAGGGTGGCCCATACGTGGTGGCCCCCCGCCGGGCGGTCGGCGCGGTACTCCCCCGGCAGGTGGCGCTCGAGGGAGTCGATCAGGGCGTCGCGGCGCTCGCGGTAGAAGGGCAGGCTCGCGGCCACGTGGCTGTCGTACGCGCCGGAGCTCAGGTAGCGAGCGGCGATGTGCTGCACGAGCGTGGGGGTGTGGAAGTCGGCGTCGAGCTTGCGCCGCGCTATCCGTTCGAGCACCGGGCCCCGGCCGGCGATCCAGCCCAGGCGCAGGCCGCCGCCGACCGACTTCGACAGCGAGTTGACGTAGAGGACGTGCCCGGGAGCGAGCTCGCGGAGGGGGCGGCAGGGCTCCGCCTCGAAGCGCAGGTCCTCGTACACCCGGTCCTCGATCACGAACAGGTTGCGCTCCATCACGAGCCGGGCAAGGCGCTCGCGGCGCTCCGCTGAGAGGTTGCGGCCGGTGGGGTTCTGGTTGGCGGTCTGGAGCCCGAGCAGCTTGACCTCGTGCCGGCCGAGCAGCCGCTCGAGCGCGTCGATGTCCAGCCCCTGGTCGTCCACCGGCAGGCCGATCACGCGCGCTCCCGCGGTCCGCAGCGACGACAGCATGCCCACGAAGGTGGGCGACTCCACCGCCGCAACGTCGCCCTCGTCCAGCACGGTCTCCGCCACCAGGTGGATCGCCTGCTGCGCCCCCGAGGTGACCACGATCTCACCCGGGTCCTGGGCGAAGCCGGTCCGCCGCCCCCGCAGGGCCAGCTGCTCGCGCAGCCGGTACAGCCCCTCGGCGGGGAGGTAGGCGATGGCCTGTCCACCCTCCTCCTCGAACACCTCTCCCGCGATGGTCGCGAGCTGCTCGGTGGGGTAGGTGCTGGGCGCCGGCCAGCCGGTGGCCAGCGAGATCATGCCCTCCTCGCCCGCCAGCTCGAACGAATCCGCCAGCACCTGCTCGGCGTAGCTCACCTCGCGCTGGGGGAGGGCGTAGATCTGCCAATCGTCGCCGCCTTCGGCGGCCGCGGCGGGGGCGAGCGAGCGCACGAACGTGCCCCGCCCGACGCTGGCCGAGACGTAGCCGAGCTCGGCCAGGCGGCGGTAGGCC
>CADDZP010000499.1 GCA_902812475.1 Actinomycetota bacterium
GCGATCTGGCGCTGGGCGTCGCCGGCCTCGCGCTCCTCCTGCTCCTGCTGTGGCTCGCCCGCCACAACCAGGTCAACGACGAGAAGAGCAAGGCCGACGACGCCCGCACTGGCGGCCACCATCTGGCGCCGCTGGGTGCGGACGGCGGCGATCTCGACCGGCAACACGCTGATGCGGCGCCCGCCCGCCTCGGGTGGTCGCGCCGCCAAGGCCAGCCCGATCGGGACACTGAGCAGCGGCTCGCTGTCGCGCAGGCGGCCTTCGGGGATGCCCGTCTGCGCCAGGTCGACACCGGCGAGCGGGTGCCCCTCCTCGACGGCGATGCCCAGGGCCTGCTCGAGCGTCTCGAGCAGCCCGACAGTTCGGGCTCCTCCTCCGGTCAGGATGATGCGTCCGATGGGCGACGCCTCGGGCTGGGACTGGTAGAAGTCGAGCGACCCGCGGATGTCCTCGATCAACAGCGATGACTGGGCGGCCACGATCTGCGCCGTCCTCGCCTCGAGGTCGTCCGGGGAATCGGGATGGGCTCGCCGCTTGAGGTCCTCCGCAGTGTCGGCGTCGACGCTCAGGTCGGTGGCGATGCCCCGCGTGATGTCGTCGCCGCCGATGCCGAGCATGCGGACGAACTCGGGCACGCCCCGGTTGTGGACGACGATGTTCGTGATGCCGGCGCCCACGCACACGATGGCCTCAGACGTCGGCTCGAGATCCTGGACGAGGCTGGCCTGCGTGAGCGACCGCATCAGGGCGAACGGCACAACGTCGACGAGCGACGCTGACAGCCCTCCGGCCTCGACGGCTGCCAACAGCGTCTGCACCATGTCGCGCTGGGCGGCGACGAGGAGCACGCGCACCATGTCGCCGTCCGGCGACAGCAGATGTTCGATCGTCTGGAAATCGAGGATGGCATCTTCGATGGGGATCGGAATCAGGTCTTGGGCCTGGAACTGCAGCGCCGAGCGGAGGTCCTCGTCGGCCATCTCGGGCATGTCGGCCTGACGGACGACGACGCGCTGGTTGCCGACGCCCACGACGACCGTCCGGGCCCGAAAGGCGGCCTCGCGCCACAGCCGGCGGATGGCCGCGGCGACCGCGGGCGCGTCGACGACTTCTCCCGCCCGCACCGCACCAGGCGGGAGCGCGACCTGACCGAACCGCGTCAGCGTCACCTGCTCGCGTCCGAGCACCAGTTCCACGGCGCGCACGGCGCTCGTGCCCACGTCCAAGCCGACGGCCCGCTGCGCCATCAGCCGCCGACCTCCCGGTCGAGATAGGCCTCGACCTCGCTCTCCCGGATCCGATACCCGCGCCCCACACGAGCCGCCCGCAGATCGCCGGCCCGGATCAGCCGGTACACGGTCATGTTGGAGACGCGCATGATCGCGGCCACTTCGTGGACGGTCAGCAGTCGGTCGGTCGTCTGCACGCGTGAACTCGTTCCGGGACGGGTCTCGAGTCCATCACGGTAGCAACATTGGCCACTTTGTCAACAGGCGGCCACACCAGCAACAGCAGTGATCGCACTTGATCACGAGAGAACAGTACGAACGGCGGAGCGGGAGTGGGCGTCGGGCCTCAGCCCGGGGAGTACCACCCGAGGATCGTCGAGCCGAAGAGCACGGCGATCACGGCGCCGGCGGCCAGGAACGGCCCGAAGGGAATGTGGTCCTTGCGCCCGCGCCGCCTGAGGGCCAGCAACACCAGGCCGACGATCGAGCCCAGGAGGAAGCCGAAGAAAACGCCGAGGAACACGTGGCGGAGATCCAGCCAGCCGAGGAACAGCCCGAGCAGGAAGGACAGGCGCACGTCCCCGAAGCCCATACCCCGGGGCGATATGAGGTGGAGGATGAGGAAGAACGCCCAGGCGCTGGCGGCGCCGATGATCGCCCGCTCGAG
The DNA here is from genome assembly GCA_902812475.1 of Actinomycetota bacterium. Classification (GTDB taxonomy): domain Bacteria; phylum Actinomycetota; class Acidimicrobiia; order Acidimicrobiales; family AC-14; genus CADDZP01. The sequence continues at coordinate 1,897 of CADDZP010000499.1, forward strand.
GTGTCGCCACTCGCCCTGGGCGGCGGCGGCCACCACCAGCAACGGGATGGCGATGAACAACGACGGGTACAGGACGCGGTTCGGGATGATGTAGTGATCGAGGTCGATGAACGTGATCGCCACCAGCGAGGCAAAGAACACCAGATAGGCGGGCACGATCCAGTCGGCGCCGAACCGCAAGGCGGCGGCGACGAACAGTCCCGCCGTCAGGAGCTCGACGAGCGGATAGCGGGCCGAGACGGGCTCACCGCACGTGCGGCATCTCCCGCGCAGTACGAGCCAGGAGATCACCGGGACGTTGTCGCGCTCGGCCAACTGGGTGCCGCAGCCCGGGCACCGCGAGCGCGGCCGCACGATCGATTCCTTGCGAGGGACGCGGTAGATCACCACGTTCAAGAACGAGCCCACCAGGAGGCCGAACACCCCGCAGACGACCGTGACGAAGGCGGCCACGGGCGGAAGGGTAACCGTCACCCCACGCGACCTCGCGGCTAACGTCCGCCGCCGGTGGCCCAGTCCCGTCCCGGCGCCCGTCTGGGCGCGGCGGCGATGGCGTTCCTCCTCCCTGTCGTCTACTCGCCGTCGCTGTCGGCGCAGGCGTGGACGCCGCGCGCCGCGCTGGCGCTGGTCCTCGCCGCCCTCGGGCTGCCCCGGCTCGTCGCAGCCA
>CADDZP010000500.1 GCA_902812475.1 Actinomycetota bacterium
CCCCACCCTCATCAAGTACGTCTCGCAACGCCAATATCTCTGCCCGAACAGCTGGATGCCGCCAGAGGTGACGGAGTCCATCGTCGACCGTCGAGAAGCCGCCGCCATCGGGCCACAGGCTGAAGAAGAGCATCGCCAGAAGCCGCTGTTCTCGTGGAGAGAGCGTGGCTGTTAGGGGCGTGTCAGCCTCGAGGAACGCGCGAAGAAATGTGAGGCGCTCGGGGTCATCAATGTGAGCGAGACGGACGAGCCGGCGCAGCAACGCGCCATCGTCTGGCCCTGGCTCGGGCGTCGGAAGTCCGGCGGCGCGGCGCAACTCCGTCCAACTTGAGCGGCCACGGTAGATGTCGGCGAGAGTCCGATCCGCCTCGCGAAGGTAGGTGGCAAGGGAGACGTCGCCCACCGAATGCAGCTCCTCGGCGAGCCGAGGTCGGCTGACCTGGACTTGACGGCGGACGTTGTCGAGCACAATCTGTTGCACGACACGGTCGAGCTGGATGTGACAGCCCGCCGGGAGAAATGGAAATCCCTCCTCCACCTGGTCAGCGAGGGTCCGTCGGCTCCCGCCGGCTAGGGCCAGGTATCGGGCGTCGAACCGGAACCGACGGTGCTGGTTGCCGATGAAGTCGAGCACCGAGAGGCAATCCTTGCCGGGGGCGCGCCGGAGCCCACGGCCCAGCTGTTGCAGGAAGACAACGGCCGATTCTGTAGGCCTGAGCATCAGCACGGTGTCGAGATCGGGTACGTCGACACCCTCGTTGAAGAGGTCAACGGCAAAGACCGCACTCAGCTCTCGGTCGCGGAGCCGGCGCAATACGTCGGCCCTGGTGTGCCGGTCGGTCGATGCGTCGACGGCTTCAGCGGGGATGCCCGCATCCCTGAACACGCGGGCCATGTAATGGGCGTGGGGCACGGAGACGCAGAACCCAAGAGCCCGCATCCGCGTTGCGTCACTGATCTTGTCGGCGACCTCGCGCAGGACGATTCGGGCCCGAGCGTCGTTTCCCGTGTAGACGTTCTCGAGACCGCGCAGGTCGTACCCACCCCGGCGCCAGTCGATGCCAGAGAGGTCGGTGCCGTCGGCGATGCCGAAGTAATGGAACGGGCAAAGCAGGTCCCACTCGAGCGCCTGCTGGAGCGGCAGCTCGGACGCAATGTGACCACCGAACCAATGGGTGACATCCTGGCCGTCTGCCCGGAACGGCGTGGCGGTGAGACCGAGAAGCACCCTGGGCTCGAGGTGCTCGAGCAAGGCGCGATAGGTGGCGGCTTCGGCGTGGTGAAATTCATCGACGATCACGACGTCGAAATGCTTGGCGTCGATGTTGTTGGGACCGAATCGATGCAGCGATTGCACCGATGCAAAGACGTGCCGCCACTGCTCGGGCCGAGCCCCATCCACGTACAGCTCGCCGAAGTCGGAATCCACCAGTACCTCACGGAAGGTCCGAAGGGTCTGCTCGAGAATCTCCTTCCGGTGGGCCACGAAGAGCAGAGTGGGCGAACCGCCGAGCTGCGAGCGAAGCCTCTTGTAGTCAAAGGCGGCAATGACCGTCTTTCCTGTGCCGGTAGCGGCGACGACGAGGTTGCGCCAGCGCCCGTGGCGCTCTCGCTCGCGCTCAAGGTCGTCGAGCATCTGCTCTTGATAGGGGAACGGCTTCACCTCCAGCCCGGAGAGCTGCACCGGGTCATGGCGACGAGCGGTCCCCAGTGCTTGGTCAAGGCGTGGCCGGTCACGGTCAGCGTCGTACGGCTCGAACTGCGTCTCGGCCCAGTAGGAGTCGAATGTCGCTGCGAACTTGTCGATCAAGGCCGGCGTCGCGACACGCGAAAGGCGCACGTTCCACTCCAGCCCGTCCACAAGCGCCGAGCGAGAGAGATTCGAGCTCCCGACGTACGCGGTGTCCCAGCCGGTGTGTCGCCGGAATAGCCACGCCTTCGCGTGGAGCCGCGTCGAACGGGTCTCGTAGCTGATGCGCACCTGCGCACCCAGCCGCGCTAGGGCGTCAACCGCACGCGACTCGGTCGCGCCCACGTAGGTCGTAGTAATCACTCGCAGTTGCTTTCCCGTTTCGACGAACGCCGTCAGCTCGTCCCAGAGAAGCCGTAGCCCATGCCATTTGATGAATGCGCAGAGCAAGTCGATCTTGTCGGCCGAGTCGATCTCGGTGCTGAGCTCGGCCGAGAGTCCCGGTTCCCCTCGGGCGTTCACCAGAAGGTCTGCATCGCGGAGTGGGATCCTCGGCCGACGGAGGGGGACAACATTCAGCTGTGGCGCCCGCAGCTCGAGTAGCTGGCGCGGGCCGCTGTCGATGAGGTCGACGAGTTCCGGATGACGCCCGGCGATCATGAGCAAGGTCGACAGCACGTCGTTCGCTGCCCGTACACGACCCTCGGCTGGCACGCTCGTCAGGACAAGCTCGACGGCCTCAGCGATGTGGGCGGCGAGGACCTCTGCTTGCTCCGCTGGTTCCACCCCGGCCTCAAGAACGGTCGCCCCCTCGCTGCGGAGCTGGTCGAGCGCGACACGCAGCCGCTCGGTGACCAGCGCCTCGTAG
>CADDZP010000501.1 GCA_902812475.1 Actinomycetota bacterium
GGCCGAGGGCGTCGAGCTCGGGTGGCGCCTCGAGGGGCGCGTCGACGCGCGCCATCAGCGTGGCGATCGTGGTGTCGGCCGCGAACGGCACCGTGCCCGTCACCGCCTCGATGAGCGTGACCGACAGTGCGTAGATGTCGGCCCGCCCGTCGACCGACTCGCCCTTGACCTGCTCGGGCGCCGCGTAGCGAGCCGTGCCGAGCAGGGAGCCGGCGGGCTCGGTCCAGGCCGCCTCGGCCAGGGCGCGTGCCATGCCGAAGTCGGCGATGCGCAGACGGCCGTCAGCGTCGAAGAGCAGGTTCCCGGGTTTGATGTCGCGGTGGACGATCGAGCGGCGGTGGGCGTAGTGCAGGCCGTGGGCCGCCTCGAGGCCGACGAGCAGGGCCTGCGAGGGCGTCAGACGGCGCCCGGCATCGAGCAGCGAGCGCAGGCTTCCGCCCGCCAGGTACTCGCAGACGAGGTAGGGACTGTCCTCGTCGTCGCCCCAGTCGTACACGGCCATGATGTGTGGATGGGTCAGGGCCGCGGCCGCCCTGGCCTCGGCCTGGAAGCGGCGCAGGAACGTGCTGTCGCCGGCCAGCGCCGGGTGGAGGAGCTTGACCGCCACCTGACGACCGAGGGCGGCGTCGTCGGCCAGGAACACGTGGGCGGACGCGCCGGAGCCGAGCGCGGCGCGCAGGCGATAGCGCCCGCCGAGGACGCGGCCGACCTGGTCGGCCATGCGCGTGGGTGCCATGGTCGTCCGCGAGGCTACGGCGGCGCACGCTCGCCTTGGGGGATGATGGAGCGAGATGCGAACCGAGCTGGTGGACGACATCGAGGAGTTCGTGCGCCGGGGCAAGCTCTGGAACGAGGGCGACCTGAACGGCCTCATCGGCCGCCTCGAAGCCGAGGCCGACGCCACCGGTGACCCCATCCCCCGTCAGCTGTCCGCGCCCCTTCGGGCCCTCCTCGTGCGCATGCGCATCGGTGAGGTTCCCAACCGGCTGGCGTCCGACGTCGAGGGCATCGTGTACCCGCGCCTGTGGAAGGTCATGGAGGCGGCCCGGGACGGGCTTCCCGACGGCGAGCTTCGCACCCGCATCGAGGTCTTCAACCGGCGGCTGTCTCGCACGTTCGCTCAGGAAGACTGACCAGTAACGTCGACGGGGCCATGCCCCGCTCGTCGATGCGCTCGTCGATCCGCCCGCTCGTCATCATCGTGCTCCTGGCCGTCGCTGGCGTCGGCTTCGTGTGGGCGTTCTCGAGCAGCCCCCGCCCAACCGAACCCAAGACGGGCGCCGTGCTCTCCGAGTCCCCACCGCCGGGCGACCTCGACCTGCGCCAGGCGACGGTCGGGGTGACGCTCGCCGCCGGCTACACGGGCGACCTCTACGTGGACGGCGTCAAGGTGCCCGAGGACGAGCTGCATCGCGTCCCGGCGCTGTACCAGATCACGCTGGTCCCCAAGCCCGGGGGGCAGTTCAACCTCGGCCCGGGGCGCCACTGCGCATCGGTCACCTACTGGCCGCTCGCAACCCCGGCCGATAGGCGGGACGCGCCACCGTGGTGCTTCAACCTGCACTGACGCCGTCCGGGTGAACGACCCCAGCTGTCTGTTCTGCCAGATCGTGCTCGGCGACCGGCCCGCCCATGTCGTCCTCGAGAGCCCCCACGCCGTCGCCTTCCTCGACGTCCGGCCCCTCTTCCCCGGCCACTGCCTGCTCGTCCCTCGGGACCACCACGTCACCTTCGGCGATCTGCCCAGCGAGCTGGTGGGCGAGTTCTTCGCCGCCGCCCAGCGCCTGGCCGTCGGCGTCGAGAAGGCGATGGACGCCGCCGGCACGTTCGTGGCCATGAACAACCGGGTGAGCCAGAGCGTCGCCCACCTGCACGTGCACGTCGTGCCCCGCCGTCCCAAGGACGGGCTGCGCGGCTTCTTCTGGCCCCGCCAGCGCTACAAGGACGACAACGAGATGGCGGCCGTGGCGGCGAAGGTACGAGCGGCCGTCGTCGAGGTCCCCGGGTGATCGCAACACCGAATCACCGGTGCCTGCCGGCGGACCTCCTGGTAGCAGGAAAGGACCCCCCGGCGAGGACGAAGGGGGCCCTTTCCCAAGGCTGCCGGCCGGCGGGACTGTTCGAAGGCGGAACTGAATCTTCCAGTTCTCACAGGCGGGTGGAAGACCCCCCTGTTTCAGTTGCGCCTGCCAGCGCCTTCGGGCCCCGGAGGGCCCGTCTCTGGAACCGAGCCGGCCGGGTGTTCGACCCCGGCCGGCTCAGCTCTCCGTCTTAGAAGCGGTTGAAGGCGTTGCCGCTGCGGGCGTTGCCGCCCCGGCCGCCCTTGCCGCCGTTGGCGACGTCGCTCACGCGCTGACTGCTCTTGACGGAACCGCAGCGGTTCCCGGAGCGGCTCACGATCTGGGTGACGCCCGTGTTGGAGTTGGTACCGGTGCAGCCGGTCGCACCGACAACCACGCCGGTGCCGCCGCCGCCGCCACCACCGCCGCCGCCGCCGGTCGCGGTGCCGCTGGTGGGATCGAGCTGGGCGGCGGCACCGGCGTGGTTGTCGG
>CADDZP010000502.1 GCA_902812475.1 Actinomycetota bacterium
GTCCCCCACGACAAGCGGGTCTACGTACGGGGCTCGAACCTGACCGTCGACGTCCGCGTGGTGCTGGCCCACGAGCTCACCCACGCTCTTCAGGACCAGTACTTCGACCTGGACCACCTGACCACCGGCTCCGACGGCGCCGACTCGGCGTTCCGCGCCCTCGCCGAGGCCGACGCCGTCCGCATCGAGGACGCCTACGTCGACACCTTGTCGTCGGGCGACGCCAAGGCGTTCGAGGCGACCCGCTCCCAGCAGGCGAAGGACGCCGACGTTCCCAACGTGCCGGCGGCCATGCTCGACGACCTCGACTTCCCCTACGTCTTCGGCCCCGCTTTCGTCGGCGCTCTCGAGGAGCAGGCCGGCAACGACGCCATCGACAACGCCTTCCGCAAGCCGCCGCAGAGCGAAGCCCAGATCGTCGATCCACCGTCGTACCTGGCGGGCGTGAAGGTCACCAAGGTGGCGGCGCCCCAGCTCACCAGCTCTCAACACCGCGTCGAGAAGGCCCACGACGTGGGCCAGGTCTCGCTGCTCGAGGTCCTCGGCTCTCGGCTCGACTACAACCAGGTGTGGGACGCCGTGCGGGGCTGGACCGGCGACCAGGGACTGTCGTACAGCGAGAATGGCAGGGTCTGCTTCGTCGGCGACACCGCGCTGAAGGACGCCGGTTCCGCTGACACGTTCGCCGGCGCCGCCCAGGCGTGGGCCGCGGCCATGCCCGCCGCCTCGACCAAGCGCCTGAGCGCCACCCTCGTCGAGCTGCGATCCTGCGACCCGGGGCCGGCGTACCACCACGCGACGCCCCGGCCGTCGGCCTTCAAGACCCTCGGCGTCCGCGCCGAGCTCATCTTCGGCCTGCACCAGGCCGGCGTGAAGTACAGCCTGGGCGCCTGCACGGCGGACGCCACCATCGCCAAGCTCGGTCCGGCAAAGGTCGTCGCCATCGACGACGTCGACAACGACAACGACCCCCGCGTGGTCGAGGTCCGCCGCGCCGTCCAGCAGGCGGCTAGCTCCTGCCGCCGCACGGCGGGCGTCTAGAAACCTCTGACCAGTTCGACGCCGGCGGCCGCCATCTCGTCAAGGGCGGCGGCGGTGGTGTCGGGATCGACGCCGGCCGCCATGTCGGTGAGAACGCGGGCGGAGAACCCGGCCCGGAGGGCGTCGAGCGTGGTGCTGCGTACGCAATAGTCCGTGGCCAGGCCGACGAGGTCGACGACCTCGATGCCCCGCTCCTTGAGCACCTGCTCGAGCGTGCGGCCGTCGTCGTCGACCGCCTCGAAGGCCGAGTAGGCGGCCGAGTAGGCGCCTTTGCTGAACACGTCGTCGATGCGAGCCGCCTTGAAGTCGGGATGGAACTCGGCGCCGGGCGTACCGACGACGCAGTGGCGGGGCCACGAGTCGCGGAAGTCGGGGTCGTCGGAGAAATGAGCGCCCGGTTCCAGGTGGTAGTCGCGACTGGCGACGATGAGGTCGTACTCGTCGCCGTGCTCGGCGACGTAGTCCGTGACCCGCCGGGCGACCTCGCCGCCGCCCTCGACACCCAGAGCACCGCCTTCACAGAAGTCGTTCTGCACGTCGACGATCACCAGGGCCCGTTTCTGCGCTTCCACGGGAGCCATTATTGACGGTGGCCGAGGTCAGGGTGGGCACGAGCGGATGGTCCTACAAAGAGTGGGTCGGCGGGCTGTACCCGGCGCCGACGGCGGCCTCTCGGATGCTGGCGGCCTACGCCGCGCGGCTCCCCACGGTCGAGGCCCACAACACCTTCCGGCGCAGGCCTCGTGCGTCGACCCTGGAGGCGTGGGCCGGCGCCGTCCCCGCCACGTTCCGCTTCGCGGTCAAGGCCCACGTCGGTATCACGCACCGTCGCGACCTGGATGGCGTCGAGGACCGTGTCGCCGAGTTCTTCGCATCGCTGGCGCCGTTGGGCGCACGGCTCGGGCCGCTGCTGTTCCAACTGCCGCACCACCAGCCCGACCTAGAGCGTCTCGACGGCATCCTCGCCGCCCTTCCTCCGTCGCCGCCTGCGGCCTTCGAGTTGGCGCCCGGATGGCACGTCCCGTCGGTGTTCGAGCGGTTGGAGGGCAGGGGCGCCACGGTGGTCGTGGTCGACGAGAGCGGTGAGGATCCCCCGATCCCCGAGGTCGGCGCCGTCCTCTATGCGCGCCTCCGCCGTCCGCGCTACGACGAGCGAGGGTTGGCTCGGTGGGCGGCCCGGTTGGACAGCGCCGCGGCAGGAGGCAGGCCCGTGTACTGCTATCTGCGCCACGAGGGCGACCCCCTCGAGGCGGTGCGCCTGTTGGACGCCGTCCGCGCTTGACTGAGCAGGTGCACACTGACGACGTCGTCACGGTCACGCGGCTGCTCGGCCGCGAACCACGCGGCCGGTTCGACGTCGTCGTCCGCACCGCCGACGGCCAGCCCCTCGTCATACGCAACGAGCCGTTGCTCGAGGACGGCACGCCGATGCCGACGCGGTACTGGCTGGTCGGTGCGGACGTGTGCGACAGGGTCAGCCGCCTGGAGGCGGCCGGCGGTGTGCGCCGG
>CADDZP010000503.1 GCA_902812475.1 Actinomycetota bacterium
CCCGTGCGCCCGGCCCCGCTCGACTCGCTGAATCCGGTGCGCCTGTCCGCCACGTCCACCTCCGCTCGGGTGCGGAGGGCGCCCCATCGCCGGCGACGAGACAGGCTCTGAGACGTCCGACGAGAGGAGGCAACCGTGCCAGACCGGGTCGTTGCTCAGGTCTTCAGATGCGGTGTCATTTCTCGCTGATGCGGGCGCGGCGTTGGCGGACGCGGCAAACGAGGTGGACGTGGTAGGCGCCGGACAGCGGGCACTTGTGGTCTTCTCGGGATCGGTTCGCGACGCCGGCATGTTTGCCGATTCGGGCGCGACGGGCGGAGGCGGCACGGTGACGTCAGCGGCCGTCGCGGCGGGAGTGGTCCGTGCGATCGAGCACAACAAGGCCGAAGTCAATGTCGCACCGGCGGCGCTCCGCGCCATGGCAGTCTTCGCCAACGTGGCGCCTGACGCCCTCGCATGGCTGGCCCGCCGGGCGGGAGCGGACAAGCAGACCGCTGTTCTTGCCGAAGGCCTGCGGGGCCACCGGTAAGGCGCACTGTGCCACGCAGGGCTCGATATGGCTCACGCGCAGAGGGCCCCCGAAAGATCGCGCGGCCGAGCTCTTTCACGTCGCCCGGATCGCCGGCCTCGGGACGCGCGTTTACCGACCGACTGGCCGCTGCGTCGATTCCCGCTTACGCGGCCGACGACATCGGACGTGGAGTCCAGAGCACGGCACGAGTCTCGGGCACGGCTCCGAGCACCGCATCCTCCACGCCCTGACGAAGTGCATCAGCCTGACGCACGGTCGCCTCGAGACGCGAAAGCCCACGAAGACGACTGCTGAAGTCGATACTTCAGACAGATTGTGCAGGGCGTCGCCGAGCAGGCCGACCGAGCCACTGAACAGGGCGCGTCACCCAGACGTGGCGCTTGCTGCGGATGGACGGCGGGCGATCTGCCCGGTGATCGGCGGTGAGTCCCCAAATCGCGCCGCACTCTTGTCCAGCCCGTCTGTCACCTGCCACTCGGCCCGGGCCACACGTCTTGCGCCGGATGCGAGCATGGTGGGTATGGAGACGTCGTTCGAAGACCTCATCGCTGAGGCCGAGGCGGCGCCAATCGAGGGGTGGGACTTCAGCTGGCTCGACGGTCGCGCCACGTCGCCTTCGGCCTCGGCCAGCATCGACGTGGCGAAGGCGACCATCTCGGCGCCGTAGGACGGGTGCTCTCCCACGATCTGGTGCTCGACGTCGACCAACGTGCCGCGCGCCCTCGCCAGGTCACCTCTGGCCGTCGCCATCAGAGACTGGTAGGCCCTCGACTGGTTGACCGAGATGCGCTGGCCCTGCGCCTGGCCGAGGTGGAGGCCGTACTCGAGCTCGGTGGCGGCTTCCGCCCACTCGCCCACCAAGAAGCGCGCTTCAGCGCGAGGTGGACCATGTCTGGGACAACCCATCCCGTGCCGAGCGCTTCGGACTCCTCGAGCGCCCGTAGGCCTGGCGGGCCTCGTCGAGTCGATCGCAATCCGCGAGCGCCATGCCCAAGAACAAGTGGGGGTGGCGGAACCGGGCTTGATGATCGGGTGGGTCGAAGGCCAAGGCGACGGCGCGTTCGGCGCATCCCAGCGCGTCTGCGTAGCGGCCCTGGGTCTTGACGGCCAGCGACCCGGCGGCGAGGCCCCACAGGGTCATCGCCACCTCACCGGCGTCCTCGGCCAGAACGACGAGTTCGCGGACGACACCGAGCGCCCCCAATCGCCGGCTCGGTGGGGTGGCTCGTCAGATCGATGCTGGCTTTCTCGCGAGCTGATAGGCGTAGCCGGCCGACACCTCAAACACCGTCGGGCTCGTAAGAACACAGGAGCGCCGACAGATCCGCCTCGAAGGCGTCCGCCTTGTCGCCGAGTGCCTTTCGGTTGAGGAACGACGTCGAATACACCAGCCCGGTGACAGTTTCCACGGTCCAGGTCTGCTCGGCGACGAACTCGTACTTGCCGACGTAGTCGAAGCCGGCCCGAGCGAGCAGCTGCTCGTGCGGGTCGCGATCCATCGCCGCGCCCCAGCCGCCGGGTACGCGTTCGATGGCATGTCGAGCCGAAAAGAAATGGCTTGAAATACCACCGGATCGAACACACGTTTGGTATGGTGGTGGGCGTGGCAGAGCGGGTCGTGGCGTCCGTCGAGGTACCCCTCGAGCGTCTCGAGGCGCAGATCTGCGAGGGTGCCGCCCACGTTGCTGCCGGCGTGGGCCGCTGGCTGCTGCTGGTTGGCGAGTTCGACCAGCGCAAGGGCTACGAACGCTGGGAGTACACCAGCACCGCTGCCTGGCTGAACTGGCAATGCGGCATCAGCATGCGCACGGGCCAGGAGCAGGTGCGCGTCGGCCGGGCGTTGTTGGACTATCCGCGCATCACAGAAGCCCTTTGCGAAGGTCGGCTCTCCTACTCCAAGGTGCGGGCCATCACTCGGATCGTCACGCCCGAGACCGAGGCGACGCTCATCGACCTGGCTTCTGCGATACCGACGGCCCAGCTCGAACGGATCGTGGCGGGGCGCAAGC
>CADDZP010000504.1 GCA_902812475.1 Actinomycetota bacterium
CCATCGATCCCAACGAGGCGGCCACGCAGTTCTTCGACCTGACCAACGGCGAGCGGGGCAACGCCGGCCTGCCGGCACTGCAATGGCGGGCTGACGTCGCCGGCATGGCTGTGGCCCACAGCGTGGAGATGGCGCAGGCCGGCAACATCTGGCACGGCAGCTTTGTCACCGAGGGCAACTTGTCCGCCCTCAACGCCAGCTCGCTCGGTGAGAACGTCGGCATGGGGGGCGACGTGCAGTCGATCCACGACGCCTTCATGGCCAGTGAGCACCACCGCGAGAACATCCTCGACTCGAGCTTCAACCAGGTCGGCATCGGCGTGATCGTCGCCGGCGCGACGGTCTATGTCACCGAGGACTTCTTGCACTCCAAGTCGCCGGGCTCGGCCCGGCCCACGCCGGTGGCCCATCCCGCCGTCACACCGAAGGCGGCGCCCAAGGCCTCGACGCATGTGGTGTCGGCTCCCGTCCGGCGAGTCGCGGCGGCGAGCACACCGTCCTCCACTCCTGCCGCGGCGGCGTCCGCCGCGCCGGCGCCTCCCGCGCCGCAGCCCGCAGGTGTTGTGACGGCCCTGCCGTTCTCTCCCGCTCCGGCCGCCGTGACCGCCTCGCCCGCGGGTGTGCTGTCCCGGGTGCTCGACGGAGGCTCGTCGGTCTGGGTGGCGTTGTTCGGTGGCCTGCTGTTGATGGGGGCCATCGGGGGCCACGCCGTCCGCCGCCGCCGCCAGTCGATCTGAGCTCCTCGTCGATGTCTCTTCCTGCTATGCAGGAAGATGGTGACTGACGCAGGACGACGCCGGGACGCCCCCGCGCCGGGACAGGCGCCGCTGCCGGCGCCGAACGCCGCTGCGCTGTTGCGGCACAACGCCCTCGACCACACCATCGCCAGCCGGCCGGCGGTGCGCTTCGAGGACAAGGTGTGGACCCACGGGGAGTACGTCGCCAACTGCCGGCGCTGGGCCAACCTGTTCCTCGCTCGCCGCGCCGATGGTCCGTTCCACGTCGGTGTCCTCCTCGACAACATCCCCGAGTATCTCTTCGCCTTCGGCGGGGCAGCACTGGCCGGGGCGACGATCGTGGGCCTCAACCACACCCGCCGGGGCGAGAACCTCCTGCGCGACATCCGCCACGCCGACGTCGCCTTCGTCGTCACCGAGCCGCGGCACGAGGAGCTCATCGATCCCATCCGCGACCGGATGGTGGGCGACATCCTGGTCGTGGGTTCGTCGCTCGACGACGCCCTGCTCGGCGTCGGCGACGACGACCCCGGCGTCGAGCCCGACGTCGACTCGACATGGGCGCTGATCTTCACGTCGGGGACGTCGGACGCGCCCAAGGCGGTGATCTGTAGCCAGCGCCGGCTGTTGGTGACGGGCGCGCGGTTCGCCATCATGCTCGACCTCACGCCGGACGACGTCGGCTACATCGCCATGCCGCTGTTCCACTCCAACGCGGTCATGGTCGGGTGGGCGCCGTCGATCGTCGCCGGTGCGTCGGTCGCGCTGGCGCGCAAGTTCACCGCTTCGGGATGGTTGTCCGACGTCCGCCGATACGGCGCCACCTGGTTCAACTACACGGGCAAGCCCCTGGCCTACATCCTGGCCACGCCCGAACGCCCGGACGACGCCGATAACACACTGCGCATCGCCTTCGGCAACGAAGGCTCGCCCCAGGTCGTCAGCGAGTTCGCCCGCCGCTTCGGCGTCGAGATCATCGACGCCTTCGGGGCCACCGAAGGGGGCGTGGCCGTCCAGCGGACCGACGACATGCCGCCGGCGGCGATGGGTCTCGTGGGCGAGGCGGTCAAGGTCGTCGACGAGGACGGCCACGAGCGGCCCCGCGCTCGCTTCGACGCCGATGGGCGGCTCGTCAACGCGGAGGAGTGCGTCGGCGAGATCGTCAACACGTCGGGCGTCGGCCCGTTCGAGGGGTACTACAACAACGAGGAGGCCAACGCCCGCACCACGCGCTTCGGCTGGTACTGGAGCGGCGACCTCGGCTACATCGACGAGGCCGGGTATCTCTACTTCGCCGGGCGCAACGCCGAGTGGTTGCGCGTCGACGGTGAGAACTTCCCGGCCGCGCCGATCGAGTCTGCGGTCGCCCGCCATCCCGACGTTGTCATCGCCGCCGTCTACGGCGTCCCCGACGAACAAGCCGGCGACCAGGTGATGGCCGCGCTGATCCTGCGCGAGGGCGTGAAGTTCGACCCGGACGGCTTCGCCCACTGGCTCGACAGCCAGCCCGACGTCGGCCCCAAGTGGCGCCCCCGCTATGTGCGCGTGTCATCGTCGCTGCCGAGCACGGCGACCAACAAGGTCCTCAAGCGCACGCTCGTCCACCAGAAGTTCCGCAGCGACCGCGTCGAGGGTGACGACGTGTGGATCCGCGCCCGGGGCGAGGACGTCTACCGCCCGTTCACGCCCGAGGACGAGAAGGAACTGCACGATCGCTTCGTCGCTTCGGGCCGAGAACGCTTCTGGGACCTCTAGTCATCGAGGGAGTAGGGAAACCCTCCCCCCTCGAGCTCCCCCCGGGGC
>CADDZP010000505.1 GCA_902812475.1 Actinomycetota bacterium
GGCCCAGGGGGCGTGCGGCTACCTCCAGACCACCTACGACAACACCGGCTCACAGCCCGCGGGCGACGTCTCCACCGGCGGGCAGAGCAAGGGTGGTGGGGGCGTCATCTCCGTGGGCAACGACGGTCACCAGTCCCTCTACCCCCTGACCCCGCCGGGCAGCCGGATCGCCGTGTGCCAGGACTGACATCTCTGGGTGATTCGCTCGCGACTCGCACCGCCCCCGTGCGCTCAGAGCCAGTGAACTGTGCGGGCGACCTCACGTCAGCTCCCGGGAATGGAAATCACGGTGCGCCGGATCCCCTTCGAGTTTCCGCCCGGCCTCGCTCGCTGCGCTCCGCTCGACCGCGACCAAAGAGGGGCCACGCGTAACCAGGGATCTTGGGCCTGTCACGGTTGGGCGGCCGCCCTCACATCGCCTCCTTGCTGGGCGCCGAACTGGCTGCCACCCGCGTCGTGGCTGGTCAGATGCCCTTTCTCACCGGAGCACGAGTCACGGGCAGCATCCGCCTGGCATGAAACACTTGCGCGCGAGCCTGGCATGAAACATTTGCGCGCGAGACGGCAAATGTTGGCGGGATCGGATCGACCGCCGGGTCTGGGGCGAGGTGTGGCGAACTCCTCACACGTTCAGACGTCGTGGATGACGAGACGACCTCCCACGGCGTTCGCTACCTGCTCGATGTGCTTACGGTTGGAGGTGACGACGGCGTGGTCGCGGCGAAGCGCTCCCTCAGCAACGGCGAGATCGACGGTATCGGTGAGGTTGGACCGGGCAGCCAGGACTCCGATCGAGCGCGCCTGTTCCTCGGTCAGCGGCTCAATGTCGCAGCCCTTCAGCAGCCTCGACAGCCGATGCTGGGGTCCTCCTCGCCATGCCTCGCCCAGCACTCCGGCGGGAACGATCGGAGTCAGCCGGCGGACGAGCGCGGCCCGATGCAATGACCACAACAGGCGATCGTCTCTCTCCGCCGCCACCAGCGCGCCGGTGTCGTAGGTGAGGCCGCCCGCGCTCACGCGCTGCGAGCCTGTCGCCTGACACCGAGCAGGCGGTCGAGGAGCGCTTCGCCAGCCACGCGCTCTTCGGGGGACAGCGGTCCCGCGTCGGCTTCCCATTCCTCCACACCCTGCAGGCCTTCTCGCTGACGCAGCTCGCGTTCGGCGGCTGCGGACAACCAGGCGGAGAAGGAGACGCCGTCCTCGTCGGCGGCGCGCTCGACGGCTTCAGCCACCGTGTCGTCAAGTGATACAGAGCGCTTGGTCACGGCCATGCGGCCATGGTAGCACCATCGGTAATACCTACGTCCCCGAACATCAGCCTAGCGGGCGACCCTGGGTGCCTTCTACCGCCAGCCGAGAGGCACGAGGGTGGCCTTCCGGGCTGCGGACAGCTCCCTGGGTACGGCCCCGCCAGCTCCAACCCGGCCGAGCTCGCCGAGCGCGGGCCGCTGCCCCCGAGCCCGGTCAAGCTGCTGGACGGCGGACTCGCGATTGGCCCTGGGGCGCCCACCTCGCCACGCTGAAGCTTGTGAAAAGACGCACCACCTGGGCTGGGTTGTCCGTCGCCGCCGCCGCAGTCGCCGCTGAGATTCTCAGGCGCCGGATGAACGAGTCCGTGCGGGCCGCTCGCAACGTGGAGACCGCTCGGGTGGGGGCCGCATGGGCGTGGGCTGGACCGCCCACCAGGCCCGACGGGTCTTCGCGTCGGCCGAACGCCGGGAGGCACTCGACGTCGAGTACCAGCTGAAGTCGTCGCAGGATGTCGCGGCCGCGCTCGGCAACATGAAGGGCGTGATGATGAAGCTGGGCCAGATGCTCAGCTACGTCGACGAGAGCGTTCCCGAGCCCGTGCGCCAGTCACTGGCCGAGCTGCAGCAGGACGCGCCGCCGATGTCGGCCGACTTGGCCGCCGAGGTCGTCCGGGCAGAGCTGGGCGCACCGCCCGGCCACGTCTTCGCCGAATGGGACCCGGTGCCGATCGCAGCCGCGTCCATCGGGCAGGTCCACCGCGCCATCACCCACGACGACGTGGCGGTTGCGTCGAGGGCGAGGGCCAACGCCACGTCGCCGTCCGAGTCCTCCTTGATGCGTGTCCACTGCTGCATGAGCTCGACCAGATGGCGGCGGTGCACCTGGATCACGTCATGGACGTCTACGCCGGGCACCCGCAGGGAGACAAGGACCTTCATGACCAACTCGTCGCGCGGTGGCGACGAGAGGTTCGGCGGGGTGCGCAGCCAGTCGTCCAGCTCTTCCTCGCCCTCGACGGTGATGCGGAAGCGCTTCTGGGGGCCGCCCTCCTCCGCTTCACCGTCGTCAGACTCGACGAAGCCATCGCGCTCGAGGCGCTGGAGCGTCGTGTACACCTGGCCGACGTTCAAGGGCCACACCTCACCGGTCCCGGCCTCGAACTCTTGGCGCAGCTGCAGCCCGTATTTCGGACCCTGACTCAACAAAGCGAGGAGGGCATGCCGAACGCTCATCGTCGAAAGTCTCGGAGTAGCATACTCAGTATGCTACCCAGTTCACCGGCGGTGCG
>CADDZP010000506.1 GCA_902812475.1 Actinomycetota bacterium
CCACCGCGGCGGCGGCCAGCGCGGAGCTGGTCGAGCTGTGCTGCACCGCGCCGGCGGCGACCCGGCAGGAGCGGCTCCGATCCCGAGCCAGCATCGGCCGTGACCCGTCGGACGCTGATGCCGCCATCGCCGACGCCCTGGCCCAGCGGGACGACCCGTGGCCGTCGGCCACCACGATCGACACCGCCGGCGCGGTCGACGCGGCCGTCGACCGAGCGCGGCGGGCGGTGGAGGCCGCATGATGGCTCGGGCCGGCGCCGCCACGCTCCGGACCACGGCGCAGGATCCGCTGTTGGCCCGAGGCCCGACCGTCACGGAGCCGCCATGACACAGCAACCCGGAGTGCAGGAAGCCGACCTGCGGGCGATGCCCTTCGTCCACGTCAACGAGCGGGCCAGCAAGCCGCGGGCCGCCGGCATCACCGAGATACGCGGTCCGTACTACACGCCCATGGGACCCCGCTACCTCCAAGACGTGCTGGAGACGATGCGCACCTACGTTGACATCCTGAAGTTCGCGGGCGGCTCATTCGCACTGATGCCCCGCTCGGCGGTCGTCTCGCTCCTCGAGATCGCCCACCACCACGACGTGCTGGTCTCGACCGGCGGCTTCATCGAGCACGTGCTCGGCCAAGGCCCGGCCGCGGTCGACCAGTACTTCGACGAGTGCAAGGCCCTCGGCTTCGACATCGTCGAGATCTCGTCGGGATTCGTGTCGATGCCGGCGGAGGACCTCGTGGCCCTCACCGCCCGAGCCGGCCAGGCGGGACTGATCCCCAAGCCCGAAGTCGGGATCCAGTTCGGCGCCGGCGGCGACACGCCGGCGGGCGAACTGGGGGGCGGAGGGGACCAAGGACGTGGGCGCGGCCATCACGCTCGCCCAACGGCACCTCGACGCCGGCGCCCACCTGGTCATGATCGAATCCGAGGGGATCACCGAGAACGTCGCCTCGTGGCGGACCGACGTGATCGGCGCCATCGTCGCCGGCGTCGGGCTGGACAGGGTCATGTTCGAGGCCGCGGACCCGGCGGTGTTCGAGTGGTACGTCAAGTCCTACGGGCCCGAGGTCAACCTGTTCGTGGACCACTCCCAGATCGTCCAGCTCGAATGCCTGCGCTCCGGCATCTGGGGCACCAAGAGCACCCGGGGCCGCGTCCGCACCTATAAGCCGGACCACCAACGCGAGGAGGACGCATCGTGAGGCGATGCCAGGCCTGCAACTTCTCGTCGAACGACGACGAGGCCAACTTCTGCAACAACTGCGGCGCGGCGCTCGCCGGTCCGCCCGTCGGCACGCCGTCGCGGACGGTTCGCCGGTGGCGGACCGGCACCGACCAGGTCCGACGACTCCAAGGCCTGCGACGCCGGAGGCACCGCTGATGACGACCTCGGAGCGGCCGCCGCATGGACCGGACACCACGCTCATCAAGGTCGACGCATCCCGCTCGCCCCGAGGGAGCCAAGGCCAGCGCTACCTGGCCACGGGCATCGGGTTGTCGATGCGGTTGTGGGAGCGCGAGCCGCCCGGGACCGAAACATCGGAGACCAGCCGCGACTACGAAACGGTGGGCTACGTCATCGCCGGCCGGTGCGAGCTCCACCTGGCCGGCCAGCTCGCCCTCCTCGAGCCGGGCGACTCCTGGGTCGTGCCCCGGGGCGCGCCCCACCACTACCGGGTGCTCGAGGAGTTCACCGCGGTGGAAGCCACCCATCCACCGGCCGAACTCCACGACCGGGACGCGCCCCAGTAGCGGGCCGTCAGGCGGCCCGGCGCATGTCGCCTCGTTCAATCACCGTGGCCTCATCGTCGAACTTCCGATGCAACCCGGCGAAGAGGCCGAGCACCTCGTGGAAGAAGTAGCCGATGCCGCCCAGGGCCAGCCCGGTGAAGGTCACCCCGATCCAATGGGCGCGCACGGGAACGCCCCATAGCGACCACATGTCGAAGTTGGCGGCCCAGGCCAGCCCGATGCCGGCGCCGACCGCGATCAACGCCCACAGCTCCCGCACCAGGAAGCGGGCGAAGAACGGGTAGAGGAACACGGCTGCGGCGGTCACGCCGAGACCGAACAACACGAGGATTCCAAAGACATGCATCTCGTCACCTCCTGGTCCTCGCCTGGTATGTACCCACAACCTGGGCGCTTGTTGCTTACGCCACTCCCGGTCCTGTCCGCTCGGCTGGCTGCACGACCGCGCCCGGGCCCGGGAAGTAGAGGCCTTCGTGGCCGTCGTCTCGCCAACGCACGACGTACGGCGGGCCGCCGTCGCTGCCTCGGCACTCGAGCACGTCGCATTGCCGTTCCGGCGTGCCGACCCGCTGGCTGCCGATCACGATGCGATCACCAGGTGATGCGTGCATGGCCCTCCTTTCGCGTCACGGGCGCGTGGCGCCGCGGACGGTTGTACCCACGACATGTCGGCCATAGCTCACACGACCTTCGCCCCCGCGCCGGCCAGCTCGGCCAGCGCCTGGTCGCCGTCGCCAGGGGCTCGGTCGACGGCCCGCACCCCCGAGCGCAGCACGCAGGTGTCGAA
>CADDZP010000507.1 GCA_902812475.1 Actinomycetota bacterium
GAAGGACGGCGAGTGGGTGACTGTGGGCGGCATGATCGCCGAGTGCAAGCGCATCAGGACCAAGAAGGGCGACCCGATGATGTTCGCCACCCTCGACGACCTCGAGGGCCAGGTCGAGATGCTCGTGTTCAACTCCTCCTACGCCGCCAACGCCGAGAAGGTGGACGTGGACAAGGTGGTGCTCGTGCGCGGGCGGGTGGACCACAAGGAGGCGGGGGAGACCAAGCTCGTGTCCCAGGAGGTCGAGCCGTTCGAGCCCACTCCGGAGGAGGTGGAGCGGGCCGAGGCCCAGGCCGCGGTGGTGGCGGCTCCGGTGCGGCTCACCCTCCACGTGTCGCCGGAGGTGGGCGAGGGCTTCCTCGAGGAGCTCAAGGACGTGGTGGGCCATTTCCCCGGCAACCACGAGCTCCAGCTGGCCGTGGGACAGCGCCGCCTGAAGCTCGGCGACGGCTACAAGGTGTCGGCCGACAGCGCCTGCCGATCCGCCCTGGCGGAGCTCCAGGGCGCGGCCCGAATCGTCGCCTAGCCGGTACGGGTCGTCGGGCTACACTCCGCCTGTGGCCAGCGCCGCGCGTACAGCCGAGACCCACGAGTGCCGTCAATGCTGCTCGTTCTGCGATCGGGTGGTGCACCCCTCCGGTTGCATCGCGTCGGGCTGTCCCTTCCTCTACCTCTACGACGACGAGGAGACCGGCACCCGCTACATGGGCTGCATGAACAAGGTGTTCAAGGGCGAGATCGACGTGGAGCTCTTCGAGCAGGCCCAGCGCACCCGCCACGGGTACGGCGGCGTGAAGATGACGGGGATGCCGCTGCCCCAGTGCCGCACCACGGTCGAGCGCGCGTACGACGGCTACGGCGAGCCGTTCGACTGCGTGAACCCGGGCTTCTTCCAGCGGCCCGAGCCCGAGCCCGCGGAGTTCGACCTCCGCGAGGGCCTCTAGGCTCCGGCCGCCTGCACGTCCCCAGCAACATCGGCTACCCGATCCTCGCCCTGCTCGTCGGGGTGGAGGCGAGCGGCGTGCCGGTGCCGGGCGAGACCGCTCTCATCACCGCGGCGGTCCTGGCCTCGCAGGGCCACCTCCAGATCGAGCTCGTGATCGCCGTGGCGGCAGCGGCCGCGATCGTGGGGGACAACATCGGCTACCTGCTGGGCGCGCGGCTGGGGCGGCGCTTCCTGGAGCGCCCGGGGTGGTTCCACGAGCGCCGGCTGGCGGCGCTCGCGGCCGGCGACGTCCTGTTCAGCAGGCACGGCGGCAAGGCGGTGTTCCTGGGGCGCTGGGTGGCCGTGCTGCGGATCTGGGCCGCGTGGCTCGCGGGCATGTCCGACATGCCGTGGCGGAGCTTCCTGCTCTGGAACGCGCTGGGCGGCATCGCCTGGGCCACCTGCTTCGGGCTGCTCGGGTACTTCGGCGGCGAGGCCGCCGCGCACCTCGTGGCCCGCATCGGAGTGGGTGCGGCGGTGGCGATCGCCGTCGGCTTCGTGGTCGGCTACGGCGCGGTTAGGCTTCGCAGGCGGGCACGGGCCCGCCAGAGCGATGCCTGACCAAACCGACTTCGAGCGCGAGGGACTGCTCGATGGCCTCGACGGGGAGGAGCGCGAGGCGCGGCTCGACCTGCTCGGGCAGCTCGCCGGGGCGGGCGTCTCCCTAGAGACCCTCAGGAAGGCCTGCGAGGAGGACCGGCTGGCCATGGTGCCGGTGGAGCTCGTGTTCAGCGGCGACCTGCGCTACACGGTGGACGAGGCGCTCGAGCTGTCGGGCCTCACGCGCGAGTTCCTGACCCGGGACATGCTCGCGCTCGGAATCCCCATGCCGGAGTCGGGCGAGCCGGCCTACAGCGACGCGGACCTGGAGGCGTTCCGGGGGCTCAAGCAGCTGCTCGACGTGGGCTTCCCCGAGGACGACCTGTTCGCCCTCGCCCGCCTGACCGGGCGAAGCGCCGCGCAGATCGCGGAGGCCTCGCTCGAGACCTTCGCTCGCGTGTTCCTGCGCGCGGGGGACACAGAGCGCGACGCCGGCCTGCGCTTCGCCGAGATGGCGCGGGGGCTCACCCCCAGCCTCGGCCCTCTGACCGAGACGCCGCTGCGTCGCCACATCCTCGAGCTGGTGCGCCGGGAGGTGATCGGGCGGGCGGAGATCAACGCCGGGCAGCTCCCCGGCGCCCGCGACGCCACCATCGCGTTCGCCGACCTGGTCGGCTTCACCCAGCTCAGCGCGGGGACCACGGCGGAGGCGGTCGGGGACGTGGCCGGTCGCTTGGAGCGCCTGGCGGGCGAGGTGGCGGAGCCGCCCGTGCGCCTGGTCAAGCTGATCGGTGACGCGGCGATGCTGGCCGCCCCCGAGCCGGAGCCGCTGGTGGACGCCACCCGGACGCTCGTGTCGGAGGTGGCGGACAGCGGCGAACTGCCCCAGCTCCGCGCGGGAGTGGCCCGGGGCCCGGCGCTGAACCGCGGCGGGGACTGGTACGGGCACCCGGTGAACCTGGCCAGCCGCCTGACGGGGGCGGCCGAGCCGAGCGGCCTTCTGGC
>CADDZP010000508.1 GCA_902812475.1 Actinomycetota bacterium
GGACCCCACGGCCTGCTGACGCGTCAGAGCCGGGCCGGTTCGATGTCGGCGATCTGGTCCATGGCCGGGCCGAACGTCGACTCCAGCCACCCGGCGGGGTCGTCGCCGACGGCGCCGGTGACCAACGTGGCCACGCCGATCCCGGCCAGGCGCTCGGCTCCCCGCACGACCTCGTCGACCGACGCGCCCGTCGGCAGGTCGCGGTACATGGCCGTGACCTCGATCTCGTTGGGATCGCGACCGACGTCGTCGCAGTGGCGCCGGAGGACGTCGAGCTTGTGGGCGATCTCCTCGGGGCCGCCGAAGATGTTGCACGCGTCGGCGTACTGGGCGACCAGCCGCAACGTCTTCCGCTCGCCGCTGCCGCCGATCATGATGCGCGGCCGCGGCTGGCTCACCGGCTGTGGACTGCACAGGGTCTCTTCGAGCACGTAGTGCTTGCCGTCGTAGCGGCCGTTGTTCGGGCTCCACATCTGCAGGCAGATCTGCAGCGCCTCCTCCAGACGCTCGAATCGCTCGGCCGTCGGGGGGAACGGCACGCCGAGGCCCTTGTGCTCTCGCTCGTACCAGGCGGCGCCGATGCCGAGCTCGGCCCTGCCGCCCGACACCACGTCGAGCGTTGTGACCGTCTTGGCCAGCAGCCCCGGCCAGCGGTACGTCACGCCCGTCACCAGCAGACGCAGCCGCAGGCGCTCGGTGACGCCGGCGACGAAGCCGAGGGCGGTGTAGCCCTCGAGCATCGGGTGCTCGGCCGGGGCCATCCAGTCCATCTGGAACCAGTGGTCCATGAACGACAGGGTCTTGACGCCGATCGCTTCCGCCCGCTTGGCCAGATCGGCGACGCCCGAGCCGATGCGGGCGTCGCCGCCCGCCCATTCGAATCGAGAGACGTGGAGATCGAGATCCATGACCCCTCGGTCTACCCCGTGGGTTGTCGACAGGCGCACGGCCGGTGGGCGCTGTAGAACACGGGCCGTGCGTGACGTGCTCACCGCCTTGGCGTCTGCGCCAGCTGTTCTGCGGGTCGTGAGAAGCCGTTGAAAGTTCTGGTCACCGGGGCGACCGGCTTCATCGGCGCCCACAGCGCCGTCGCCCTCGAGCGTGACGGCCACGACGTGCGCCTGTTCGTCCGCGACGCCCGGAAGGCGGCGCGCATCGCCGGGGCCGTCGGCATCCGCACCGACGACGTGGCAGTCGGCGACGTCACCGACGTGGCCTCGGTCGACAAGGCGCTGGGTGGCTGCGACGCCGTCCTTCACACGGCGGCCGCGGTGACGATCAAGCGGGCCGACGCGGCGCGCGCCATCCAGATCAACGCCGGCGGCGCAGAGAACGTGCTGCGCACCGCTGTCGAACGAGAGCTGTCGCGAATCATCCACGTCTCGAGCACCAGCGCCCTCGAGTTCGTGCCCGGCCGTCCGTTGCGCACGACCTCGCCGGTAGCCACCGCCGGGGGATATGCAGCGTCCAAGGCGGCGGCCGAGATCGTCGCCCGCCGGCTCCAGGACGACGGTGCGCCGGTCCACATCGTCTACCCGGGCGGCGTGCTCGGGCCCGCCGCGGGCGAGTCGCTGGGGGAGGCGTCGACGCAGATCTCCCGCGTGATCGGCGCCGGGCTCTTCCCGACGCCGGCCGGGTCGATCTCCCTGGTCGACGTACGCGACGTCGCCGAGGTGCACCGGCGCCTGCTGCAGCCGGATGAGCGCCCGGCCCGCGTGATGTGCGGTGGCACCGAGCTGACGATGAACGAGCTGGCCGAGAAGCTGCGGGCGCTGACCGGCCGCCGGCTCCCGGTGCCGCCCACTCCCCCGGGTCTCCTGCGGGCCATCGGCCGCGCCGTCGACCGGCTGATGACCGTTGTGCCGCTCGACCTGCCGATCACCGAAGAGGCCATGACGATCCTCACGCAGTGGCCGGGAACGGACGACACGGTTTCCGAGCTGGGCATGACATACAGACCCGTCGACGAAACGCTCGCAGCGGCGGTGCGGGCGTGGGTGGATGCCGGGCTGATCAGCGCCCGCCAGGCCGGCCGTCTGGGACAGTCGTGACCGCGGACGACGTCGAGGCCATCAAGCAGCTGAAGGCCCGGTACTTCCGGATGATGGACACCAAGGATTGGAACGGCTTCGCCGCCGTCTTCTGCGACGACGTGGTTGTCGACGTCACCGAGGACGGTGGCGGCGTGACCCACTCGGCCGCCGAGTTCGTGCCGCGCGTGCGGGCGGCGGTCGGCGACGCCATCACCGTCCACCACGGTCACATGCCCGAGATCACGCTCACCTCATCGACCACGGCGACGGGCGTCTGGGCCCTCGAGGATGAGCTCTGGTGGCCGCCGGGGAACCGGGTGTCGCACATGCACGGCTTCGGCCACTACCACGAGACCTACTCGAAGACGCCCGACGGCTGGCGCATCAAGTCGATGACGCTCACACGCCTGCACCGCATCGTCGAGTAGCGGATTCGTCCCGTACGCGCGGAGTGTGGGAACGGGCCGGTAGATTCAACGCGTGGCCGAGCA
>CADDZP010000509.1 GCA_902812475.1 Actinomycetota bacterium
AGGCAAGAGAGCGAGCTCGGCGGCCGCATCCAGGGACAGATCGCGCTCGTCCACGACGAACGGGATGCGCCGGGCCCTCGCCGCCAGGAACGGCCCGATGGAGAGCACGCTCGGGGTGAGGCCGGCCACGATGACGTCCGCTGGGCGTTCCCACGCTTCGCGAGTCGCGGCCACAAGCTGTGCGGCGTAGTAGCGCAGTCGTGACCCGACGCTTTGGCGCTGGAGTGCAGGAGTCTGGATCCGCACCAGCGTCAGGTTGGGATGAAGATCTTCGGTCGCTGTCGTATCGGGTGGTTCCGAGAACAGGTAGTGGGTCCCCGGGGCGACGACCGTGACGTCGTCGCCAGCCTCGCAGAGGTGGCGCGCGAGCTGCCACGTGCGCAAGATTCCGGGCTCCTGGGGCGTTGAGAAGTGATCTGAGACGAAAAGGACCCTCATCGGAATCCGTCGAGCAACTCGACGGTGAGCTCGACCGTTCGCTGTGCTGGCGACGCCCCCGGGATCGAGAAGGGGTCGTCCCACGCGGGAGGTCGGTTCACCATTTCGTCGCAGGCAGTGAGAACACTGGTGGCGTCGGTGCCGGCAACGGCGTTGGCGCCGACATCGACGGTCTCGACCCATTCGGTGCTCGGGCGCGCCGTCACACACGGGACCCCAAGGATGCAGGCTTCCTGCTGTACGCCTCCGCTGTCGGTCAACACGACTGATGCGTTGGCGAGCAAGGCAGTGAACTGCCGATGGCCAACCGGTTCACGCAGCGTGATCCGCTCGTCGGCGGTCAGCGCGTCCCATAGGCCGAAGGCGCGCAGCCGCTTCTCGGTGCGGGGGTGGACCGGCCAGATCGCCCGGCGATCGAGGTGCTCAGGCATCTTGAGTACGGCGCTAACCAGCTCGCTCAGCACGTCGCGATCATCGACGTTTTCCTGACGGTGGAGCGTGACGAGGAGGTAGGGCTCAGCATGCTGGGCCTCGCCTTGGTCGGCCAGCGCGCTTTGCAACGCCTCACCGATCGTGCTTCCGGTCACGTGAATCGCGCCCTGGACGCCCTCTTGGCGCGCCGTGGTTGCGGCGCGCTCGCTCGGAACGAAGAGCACGTCGGAGATGTGGTCGATCATCACCCGGTTGTGCTCCTCGGGCATCCGCCAGTCGCGGCTCCGGAGCCCGGCCTCGACGTGGCCGACGATCAAATCCAGCTTCCGCGCCGCGAGCGCACCGGCAAGGTTGGTGTTGGCGTCGCCGCCCACGAGCACCACCGCAGGCCGCTCGTCGAGGAGCACACGCTCGATCCCCGCGAGCATCTCGGCCGTCTGCTGGCCGGGTGTGACGTCGGGGCGCATGGCGCCGACCCGGAAATCCGGCTCGGCCAGTCCGTGCTCGGCGAAGAACACGGCGTCCATGTTCGGCGAATAGTGCTGCCCCGAATGGACGGTGAAATGCGGGACGCTCCGTCGCTCGAGCTCGTGGAGGATGGGCGCGAATTTGACGATGCCCGGCCGCGTCCCGAGGACGACGCAGACGGTCGCCTGCAATCCCTGCAGCGTCAGTGCACCCCCGCCGATTGCTGCCCGAGGAAGGCAACCCGCTCGCGTCGGCCGTCCCAGCGGACGTCGGGGACGAGGATGTCGCGCTTGGCCTCGATGCGTTCTCGGTGACGGACCAGGTCTTCGAGCATGATCCGCACCTCGGCCTCGACGTCGTGGTGCGGTTTGTAGCCAAGGTCGAGCAGGCGCTGGTGATCGGGGGCGTAGTAGTGGTCCTGGAGCTCCTGGCGGGGGTTCTCGACGCTGCGAACCTCGGTGTCCAGCCCAAGAGAGTTGGCGACGCGCCCGACCTTCTCGGCCAGCTCGTAGATCGTGTACGTCTCCTCGAACTGGTTGAAGACGCGGTACTCACCCGGCTCGGGCGGGTTCTCCAGACCAATCGTGAGGCACTGCATCGAGTCGCGCAGGGGGAGGAAGCCCCGGCGCTGGTGCCCGTTGCCATACGGCGTGAGCGGGTGGCCGATGACGGCCTGGCAGGCGAAGCGATTGATCGCTGTTCCGAACGCCTGGTCGAAATCGAGACGCGTAAGAAGGCGCTCGTCGTCTCCCATGCCTTCGAAGCGGGTGCCGAACACGACGCCCTGCATGACGTCGGTGGCCCGGATCCCGTAGATCTTGCAGGCGAACATGATGTTGTTCGACCCGTGAACCTTGGACCAGTGGTACCAGCTGCCCGCCTGGCGGGGGAACGGCAGGCTGTCCTTGCGCCCTCGGTATTCGATCTCGAAGAAGCCCTCAGGGATGTCGACGTTGGGCGTTCCGTACTCGCCCATCGTCCCCAGCTTCAGAAGATGCGTTTCGGGGGAGATGTCACGGATCGCGAAGAGCAGGTTGAACGTCGAGACGACGTTGTTCACCTGAACCCACACCGCGTGCTGGCGGTCGATCATGGAGTACGGCGCCGAGGGACATTCGCCGAGGTGGACGACAGCCTCCGGCTCGAACTCCCGGAAGATCTCCTCGACCAAGGCGTAATCCTGGAG
>CADDZP010000510.1 GCA_902812475.1 Actinomycetota bacterium
GGGCGGCGATCTGTTGGAGATCGCCCAGGTGCTCCGCCAGTCGGATCTGGCCACCACGGCCGGATACGCCAAAGTCGATCGTGCCGCTCTGCGTGCCGTGGCTCGTCCCTGGCCCGGAGGTGGGGCATGAGCGCGTTCGCCGATCATCTCGAGGACTACCTCCGCCTCCGGCGGGCGCTCGGCCACAAGTTGGCCGACCCGGCCCGGCTGCTACCCCGCTTCGTCGCCTACCTCGATGCCATCGGAGCGTCCAGGATCACCGTCGACAATGCCCTGGCCTGGGTCACCCAGCCCGAGGCCGACCCGTGGAGCTGCGTCTGGCTGCATCGGATGGGCGCGCTCCGCGGCTTCGCCCGCCACATGTCAGGGATTGACCCCGCCACCGAGATCCCGCCGCTCGGGCTGGTCAGCTTCCGGCGAACCTGGCGCCAGCCGTTCATCTACTCCGAGGCCGACGTCGTGGCGCTCATGGCCGAGGTTCCCCGTCTCATCCCCACCCCGCTTCGGGCCGCCACCTTCGCCACGATGATCGGCCTGCTGGCCGCCACCGGGATGCGGGTAGGCGAAGTGATCGCCTTGGGCCGAGCCGACATCGACTGGCCCGACGGGGTGATCACGGTGCGCAATGCCAAGTTCAACAAGAACCGAGAATTGCCGATCGATCCCACCACCCTTGAGGCTCTGACCGATTACGCCGGCCTGCGGGACCGGCTCGTTGCCAGCCCCTCCAGTCCGACCTTCTTCGTCTCCAGCAAGGGCACTGCCGTCATCTACGTCGCCTTCTCGGAGAAGTTCCGGGAGCTCGTCTCGCCTTGACCCGTTTCCGTGGACACTCAATTGTGGCGAGAGCCGCAGGAAGGAGTGTCGTCGATGGGTCGTCCTCGGAAGGGTCGTCCTACCAAGTACCCGCCTGAGTTCCGGGCTGAGGCGGTGGAGCTGGTCAAGCGGTCGTCGGACCGCTCGATCGTGGAGATAGCCCGGGATCTGGGGATCTCGGACTCGACGTTGTCGAACTGGGTACGGGCCGACCGGGAGGCCCAGGCTCGGGCGGCGGACCCTGAGGGGCTGTCGGAGTCGGAACAGGAGGAACTCAAGCGGCTCCGCAAGGAGGTCGTGGACCTGCGCTTGGACCGGGAGATCCTTCGCAAGGCAGCGGCCTATTTCGCCCGGGAGACGATGCGGTGACCCGCTTCCGCTTCGTCGAGGACCACCAAGCGGACTACCCGGTCAAGCGGTTGTGCGCCGTGGTGGAGGTGTCCCGGTCGGGGTTCTACGCCTGGAAGGCCCGCCCGCCGGCCCCCAGGGTCGTC
The DNA here is from genome assembly GCA_902812475.1 of Actinomycetota bacterium. Classification (GTDB taxonomy): domain Bacteria; phylum Actinomycetota; class Acidimicrobiia; order Acidimicrobiales; family AC-14; genus CADDZP01. The sequence continues at coordinate 1,311 of CADDZP010000510.1, forward strand.
GCCGACGAGCAGCTCACCCTCGAGATCGAGGAGATCTACGTCGACAGCCGCCGGACCTACGGGGCGCCCCGGGTCCACGGCCAGTTGGTCCGCTGGGGCCGCCACGTGGGCTGCAAGCGTGTCGCCCGGCTGATGCGATCCCAGGGGTGGGTCGGGGCGCACGCCCCGCAGAAGAAACGGCGCCGCAGGCGCTCCGATGTCAGCGGACTGCGCGACCTGGTCCACCGCCAGTTCCACGCCCCCCGCCCCAACCTGCGCTGGGTAGCCGACATCACCGACTTCCCCACCGGCGAGGGGCCGTTGCACGTGGCCGGGATCCGGGACCTCTGCCACAAGGGCATCGTCGGGTGGTCCATGGCCGAACGACAGGACGCCGAGCTGGTCATCGACGCCCTGGTCATGGCCTTGGGTCGTTGCGAGCCCGACCCGGAAGGCTGCGTGCACCACTCCGACAAGGGGACCCAGTACACCGCGACCGACTTCACGGCCATGGCCACCCTGGCCGGCCTGTCGGTCTCGTTCGGGTCCACGGGGGACTGTTTCGATAATGCAGCGATCGAATCATTCTGGTCGCTGCTCAAACGGGAGATCGCCTGGATCCGAGGCACGATCTGGTTCCCCACCCGCGACGACGCCAAGCTCTACCTGTTCGAGTTCATCGAGGTGTTCTACAACCGGCAACGCCACCAAGAAGGCCTCAACCACATGACTCCCGTCGAGTACGCCGCCACCTTCACCACGGCCGGGGGTCAAGGGGGCGGAGCCCCCTTGCACTGCCCGCAGTCGTCCGACGGCCGCCTCGACGAAACCCTGCCGTCCACGAACAGCCCTAGCCCCGAGGCCCTTCCTTCTTCACTGCGAAGGACCTGTCGCGACAACGGCCAATCCGTCAGCGACCCAGCCCTGCAGGAGCGAGGGAAGAGTGGCGTCAACTCATGAGCTCGCCACGGCTCGCCGGACGGCGGCTCCGCGGCCGGCCCCTACATCAAACACACGTTCGCATAGCCCATGTGTCCACGAAAACGGGGTACTACCACCCTACCTCCACTTCCCCGGAGGCGTTGGTGCTTGGTCGGGTTGATTCGCAAGGTTCGCTCCTGGAGACGCGTCACGTGCGGCGCCATCTGGTGACGAAGGGTTCGTTCTACGAGCGGTTGGCCGATCACGGCCATGAGGTGTTCCGTGACGAGGACTTCGCCGATCTGTACTCGGA
>CADDZP010000511.1 GCA_902812475.1 Actinomycetota bacterium
AGCGGGCGCAGCGGCAGGCAGATCAGCCAGGCGACCGCGAGGCCGCCGACCGGGATCAGCAGCCGCGTGATCAGGCTCGCAAGTGGCATCAGCCGCGCGAGCTCGCGGCTGGGGTCGAGCGCCCGGGCGACGAGCAGGATCGCCGCCGCGACCAGCAGGCCGTCGCCGAGCACTCGGGTGTGAGAGAAGACGATCGCGCCGGCCGCCAGCGCAGGGGCGATCCGCAGCCCGGCGGTCGCCAGGAGTTGCTGCGCACGCAGCGGCCCGATCCCTTGTGATCCCCCGGAGTTCATGTGAGTGAAGAAGCTGTCTCTAGCTGTATCGGCGGATTGCGCCGTAGCTCAAGACTCCCAGTGCCTCAGCCCGAGGCCCTCCGTGACCTCGGACTGAGACGACTGGGAACGGGACCGGACACCGGTGGGGCCGGCGTCCAGAACGCCGTCGAGAGCAGTGTTGACCTCGCGCACCGCCGCCGGAAATCCATTTCCGGCTCTCCTGCGATTACGTTCTCGGGGCTTGACATCCATCTCTCCCATGTGAGGCAACCCTGTTCCCACGGCGTGGGGGTTAGGGGGGAGCTAAATGGTCCGTCAGCTACCTATTTTCGTCTAGGTCCGACCGTCCCGATTAAAGGTTGAACCGCAACCCCTCCGATCGGAGGAGGTCGGCTGCGTAAAAACCCGCAGCCGATCAGGCGCGCCTATGCCAGCCCGATGACCTTCAGGCGGCGGGTCAGGCACTGCGCGGCGAACGCCTGGGTCTCTGCCATCGAGACGCCGAAGAGCTCGAACTCCTCGTCGTCGTCGTCGGGCGCAAACGGCGGCCGCAGCACGCCCTCGGCAATCGGCAGCGACTCGACCAGCGTGCGCTGGATCGCCTCGCGGTACCTCGGGTCGGCGGCCGCCATCTCGGTGAGAAAGCGGGCCCCGAACGCGACGTGGCGATGCTCGTCGCGGGCGACGTTGCCGAACCCTTCGACGAAGCCGGGCAGCGTGCCCTGCTGCTCGTTGTAGCTGATGATGAAGTGCTGGCCGGTGAGCGCCAGCAACCCCTCGATCACCATGTGGTAGAGCGTGATCGCCTCGACCAGCGTGACCTGGTCGGACGGGTCGGCGGCGAGCCGGTCGACCTTGCCCTTGAGCATCACGTCGAACAGCTCGCCGAACTCGTCGTTGAGGTTGCGCTCGACCCGCTCCATGCGGTCGCGCAGCGCGCCGCCATCGGTCTCGAGCACCCCGACCTCGTCGTAGAAGCGCTCGAAGAATCGCACGTGACGGGCCTCGTCGGCGATCTGGGTCGAGAGGAAGATCCGCATCTCCTCGGTGGGCGCGGCGCGCATGATCGGGCCGAGCTCGTCGGTGACCCGCTGCTCGCCGATGAAGAACGCCGAGAGGCCGTAGAGGCGCTCGTAGCGTTCCTCGGGCGAGATCCGCTCGTGCCAGTCGACGCGGTCCTGGGTGAAGTCGAGATCCTGGGTCGCCCACTGCTGGCGCTCCCAGAGCCTGTAGAGCTCGGTGTAGTCGAGCAGCTGGAACTTGCGGCCCCCGTCGGCCTTGTCGACCTCGGCGTCGAGGCCCGGGTCGCCGGTCGCGATGAAGTCCGGCCGCGCGGCGATCTCGCTCAGGCTGGTGGCTTCAGCAGTCATGCGTCTCGCCCGGCGCCAAGACTACGACCTTCGACGGCGTGTCCGACTCGACTTCCGACTTGAACGCCTCGGCGTCGGTCTCGATCTTCGGGAAGGTGTTGTAGTGGCACGGAATCACCGTCTCGGCGCCGATCAGCCCGCAGGCATAGGCGGCGTCGTGGCGGTCCATCGTGTAGTGGCCGCCGATCGGCACGATCGCGATGTCGGGCTCGTGGCGCTCGCCGATCAGCTTCAGGTCGCCGAACAGGCACGTGTCGCCGAGGTGATAGACGACGTGGCCGCCGATCCGCACGATCAGGCCGGCCGCCGTGCCGATCGAAAACCCGCTGTCGGTCGTGTTGGTGTGCCAGGCCGGCACGAGCGTGACGCTGCCCCAGTCGAAGGTCACGGTGCCGCCGAGGTTCGGGTCGTGCGTGCTCTGCACCTCATGGCGCTCGAGATAGCGGGCGAGCTCGACGATCGCCACGCACTCGGCGCCGGTGCGCTTGGCGACCGCCACGGCATCGGACATGTGGTCGAAGTGGGCGTGGGTGAGCAGGATGTGGGTCGGCTCGACGTCGTCGGCGCTCACCTGCGCCGCCCCGTTGTTGGGCGCCAGGAACGGATCGATCAGCACGCGTGCGTCGGCGTCGACCAGCTCGAACGTCGCGTGGCCGATGTAGTTGATCTGCATCGCTCTCAGTCCTCCTCGTTTTCCAGCTCGTGCGCCAGGGCCCAGCCGACCGCCACGCCGACCATCATTCCCATCCTCGTTTCCTCGGCCAGCATGACCCGCACCGCCGCGGCCCGCTCTGCGTCGTCGGTCAGCTCGAGCGCCTTGCGCAGCTCGCCCTCGTGCGACTCGGCAAACCAGCCGCCGGACTCGAGCGCCGCGGC
>CADDZP010000512.1 GCA_902812475.1 Actinomycetota bacterium
CGACAGCCGGTCGACGGCAACCAGCGAGCCGTAGCGCACGACGAGCTCGCGCACCTCGATCGCCGGCGACATCTTCAGCCCGCTCCGCCGCTCGACTCGCCGACGAAGACCGCAAGCGAGTCGAGCATCGTGAGGGTCTTCATGGTTCGTTCGCTGCGATCACAACCCGGTGAAAAAAGTTCGGTGACTTCGCCACCGACTACGGCATCGCCGGCCGATCGAGGACGCTACCGTCCACTTCGTGCTCGATCCCAGGCGCCTGCGCACCGAGTTGGACGTCCTCAAGAAGGGTCTCGCCCGCCGTGGTGTGGACACCTCGGTGCTCGACCGGGCGGCTGCGGTCGACGAACGCCAGCGCCACGCCGTCGCCAAACGCGACGAGCTGCGGTCCCAGATCAACGTCCTCTCCAAGGAGGTCGGCGAGGCCTTCCGCTCCGGCGACAAGGCCACCGGCGAACGCAAGCGCGACGAGAGCAAGACGCTCGGCGAACAGGAGAAGCAGGCCGAGGCGGAGGCGAAGGAAGCGGGCGACGAGCTGCGCGAGATCCTCCTCCGCATCCCGAACATCCCCGCCGACGACGCGCCCGAGGGGATAACGGCCGAGGACAACGTCGTCGTGCGCACGGTCGGGTTCGACGAGCGCAGGTACGACGCGCACCAGCGCGTGCCTCACTGGGACATCGGCGCCGAGCTCGGCATCCTCGACCTCGAACGCGGAGCCAAGCTGAGCGGCTCGGGCTTCCCGATGTTCCGCGGCGCCGGTGCGGCCATGCTGCGGGCGTTGTGCCAGCTGGCCCTCGACCGCAACGCCGACGCCTTCGAGGAGATCCGGCCCCCGACCCTGGTGCGCACCGAGACCATGGTCTCCACCGGGCACCTGCCCAAGTTCGAGATCGAGGCCTACCACGTCGAGCGCGACGATCTGTGGTCGATCCCCACGGCCGAGGTGCCGCTCACTGGCCAGGCCCGCGACGAGATCCTCGACGCCGACGCCCTTCCCATCCGATTGATGGCCTACTCGCCGTGCTTCCGCCGCGAGGCGGGCGCGGCCGGCCGCGACACCCGCGGCCTGCTCAGGGTCCACGAGTTCGACAAGGTGGAGATCTACGCCTTCTGCACGCCCGAGCAGGCCGGCGACGTCCACGCCGAGCTGCTCGCCCGGGCCGAAGGGTCGCTCCAGGCGCTCGGACTGCCCTACCGGGTGCTCGACTTGGCCGCCGGCGACTTGGGGGACGCCTCGCGGCGCACCTTCGACCTCGAGGTCTACGCCCCCGGCGCCGACATGTGGCTCGAGGTCTCCAGCATCAGCTGGTGCGGTGACTACCAGGCCCGCCGGGCCAACGTCCGCTACCGCACAGCCGACGGCACGGCGATGGTCCACACCCTCAACGGATCGGCTCTGGCGACCCCCCGCGTGTGGGCGGCCCTCGTCGAGACCTATCGGCAGCCCGACGGGTCCGTGCGCATCCCCGACGCCCTCGCGCCGTACATGCGCGGCGTGGAAGTGATCGGTCCGCCCCCGCCTCGCTAAGTTCAACCGCGATGACGGCCGCGCAGTGGATCTTCGTTGTCGCCCTGGGGGCCATCGCCCTCCTCATCGCCTTTTTCGCCGTCTACGTGGTCTCCTCGACGATGTGGGGCGGCCGCTGGTATGGCCGGAAGCGGGGGGTCCAGTGAGCACGGTCGGCACGCCGTACCGCGGGAAGTCGGGTCAGTGGGCCTTCATCAGCCACCGGGTCTCGGGCTTCCTCGTCTTCATGTTCCTGCTGCTGCACGTCGTCGACGTCTCCCTCGTCCAGGACAAGCACCTCTACAACGAGGTGCACGCCGTGTACGGCAACGTCGTGTTGCGGGTCTTCGAGGTCGGTCTGCTGTTCGCCCTCGTCTTCCATGCCCTCAACGGCCTGCGCATCATCCTCATCGACTTCTTTCCCGAAGCGGTGCGCCGGGACAAGACGCTGTTCGCCGTCGTCGTCTTCATCACCCTGGCCGCCTGCATCCCGGGCGGCTACGTGATCCTCAGGCCGTTCATCAACGGGCACTTCTGATGGCGATCCGCGCACCCGAGAAGGAGCCCACGCCGCCGCCCTCGCTCCGGGCCCAACGGCCCCGTCCCAACTTCGAGACGTGGTCGTGGTTCTTCATGCGGATCTCCGGGCTGGTGCTGCTGTTCCTGGCCCTGATCCACTTCACGCTGACCCACATCATGCACGACGTGGTGAAGACCAACTACAACTTCGTGGCGCACCGGTGGCACAACCTGGGGTGGCGCATTTTCGACTGGTCGCTGCTCGCCCTCGCCCTCGCCCATGGATTGAACGGCCTGCGCCTGATCGTCGACGACTACGTGCGTCGCCCCGGCCGTCGAGCCGCCACCAAGGCCACTCTCTACATGCTCACCGGCGTCCTGTTCGCTTATGGGACGATGGTCATCTTCACGTTCCCGCGCGCGTAGCGCCGTGCGTCGTGGCGCCCCAACGCTCTAGCGCCCCAACGCCAGCGTTCCAACGCCAGCGTCCC
>CADDZP010000513.1 GCA_902812475.1 Actinomycetota bacterium
CGATATCGATGTCACGCCAAAGACCGAGGTCGCGCGGCGACTTGTCGAAGGCGTGGACCCGTCGATACGGGTGGTCCCGGTCAGGGCGAAGTTCCCCTCCCCTGACGCCATCACGGCCCTAAAGCAGTGCGACATCGTCGTCGCCTGCGTCGACTCCTTTCACGCCCGCGAAGCGATCAACGCGTTCTGCCGGCGCTACCTATTGCCGCTTGTTGACATCGGCATGTCGATCCGCTCTTCGGGCGAGCGGCTGATCACCGCCGATGGACAAGTAATCGTTGCCTTGCCGTGCCGCCCCTGTCTTCGGTGCTGGTTCGTGACCGATGCCGTGCTCGAGGCCGAACGTCGCAAACGACCGCCGGGGTATGACCAGAATCCCGATGCCGATGGCGATCCGCAGGTCGTTTCGATGAACGGCACCTTGGCCTCAGAGGCATGCAACTTCGTGCTTGACCTGGTCACTGGCTACGGCGGCGGCAGGCGGGCGGGAAAGTTTCTTCAGTACGAGGGTCGTAGTGGTTCGCTCGAGCCATTCGATCTTCCCTCGTCTCGGCCTGATTGCCCGGCATGCGCGCAAGAGGGCCGAGGCGACCCCGCACCTCGGCCCGCGTAGGCCGATCCTTACGGCCCCCAGTTGCAGAAAATTGGTGTCGACCGTGCGGCTCGGGACGGGAGCGTGCGGAGGCGGCAACGGCCCTTGGCAGGGCTGAACGCAGGGCCCGCTCCGACCGCATGGCAACCGATGCGTCTACTAAGCTTGACGAACATATGTTCGTATCACCGACCGCTCAGCGGCCCGGGCTCATGTACCTAGTAGGTCCTCATTTGCGGCGAACCTTCTCGCCAGCTCTTGCCACGCACCCGCCTCCAGCCGGCGATCTTCCTCGACCAGATCATCCCAATAGAACCGCTCGCCCCATGCCTCGAGCTCGGCGAAGAGGGCATCTCGATCCGCCACGCGGAAGAGGAGGACACCCAACACATCCCTCTTGGATCGAGTCACCATTAGCTGTCGGACGACTCCGAGTCGACGCAAGCGATTCAGCAGGCCGGGCCGCCGCGCTCCCTCGCCCGGAAATGCCACCAAGGCCGCCTGAACATCGATTGGCAGAGTTGACTCATCAACAAGGACCCACTTGCGGGTTCCCGGTCTTGCGCGTGGGGCCGCCCGGTCGAGCGCGTTGCTTCGCACCCGGAGACCCGAGGATTCCAGCCATAAGTCGCGGGCCGCACGGTCAGATGCGACTCCTGCGAGACGACTCGCTACGTGAGCAGCAATGGCAGCCTCACTTGCATCTTGTGCGACGGTTCCGACCGGGGGCCTTGTCATATTCGGGGAGTTATGAGGAGAGTTCCTCATTATGACGTGCGAACTAGGATGACTGCTAATGAGCCTCACCGCTGACCGCTTGAATCCGCACGACGTTGCAGCGGCCGCAGCGATGTCGAGTCGACTTCACGACGTCGTTCGCGCCGCGAGCAAGGCGTTGCACGACGAGGATCTCCTGAAGCAAGACAAAAGCGCCCTGCGGTGGGCGAGGGATCTGCTGAAGGAGGCCAGCTCGCGAGAGGTCTTGCTGACGATGCCGTCGGCGCAGGAGCTAACCGGGGTTGGAAGCGTAATCGTCGTCCTACGCCGCGCAGCCCGTCCTGACGGTGACGACGACCCGGGGGTCGCTTTGTCCCAGCTGCAGAAGGCGATCACGGACGCGCTACGGGGGAAGCGTGACGACGCCGTTCGGCGCGGACTCGGAGCGCTTCGCGCCCTCTTCTCGCTTGCGTCGCAACGAAGCCTGCAGACCGAGGTTCTCCGAGAGTCGGAACGGGATCCAAGCCAGGTTTGGGATATCTCCGGGACGACTTCGCTCTCGTAGCTGCAAGCGTCGAACGGGCCGCCCGTGTACAGCGTGCGGCATGCGGGCGCGTCCTCGGTGACCCGAGTGCGCGCGGGCAAACGCTTGCGCGGCATCTCGAACTGGCGTATGACGCGATCCTGCTGAAGGTCGGCGAGAGACGCACCGAGTTCGCGAGCGCTGCCGATGACGCTGAGCGAGCGGATGCCATCGTTGAGATGCGGAATCTGCTCTGGCAAGTTCGCAAACTCCAGTCCAACCTCTCATGGCTTGACGCGGCCCAGGCGCCGCCGCTTGATCTCGGAACGACGTACTACGTGGAGGACGTGGCGCGAGCGCTGGTCGCTCCCCAGGTCGAGGTCACGCTCGTGACGGCGGACCATCTTTCCTACGCGACGTCCTCCGACCCGTGGAAAACCCTGATCGAGGACTGGGGAGCCGGCATACCGGCCGACGAGCCGACGGTCGTGGTCGTGTTCATCCCACGGCGCGAGCAGGCGAGTGGCCTGCTGCATCCACTGATCGTTCACGAACTCGGCCACGCAGCGGACTCGGAGCGGGGTCTCGTCAACTCCATATGGGCAGCCGCACAACAGCGAAGGCGGCTGGCGCGTCGCTTCGCCGGCGACGTCCAGGGCTTCGCGAATTCGCAGAACGTAGATC
>CADDZP010000514.1 GCA_902812475.1 Actinomycetota bacterium
GTTCCGTCCCGGGCCAACGAGGCCGTATTCATCGCCGCCGTCGACGAGATCGAGGCGGCCGCCGCCCGGCTGCTGGCAAACCTGGCGCCGCCCCGGCCGGCGGCCGCGGCAGCGAAGGCGGAAGAATCCTGACATTTCCGACGTTGAAGAGAAGGTACCCGCCCTACGGCCGGCAAAGTAAGGAATCCCGGCCGGTGGTCGATAAACGGTCCGACGGGGTGTGTCAGGTAGGAGTCCACGAGGGAGGCAGATGATGACGACGACCACGACGTCCGCCGAGTTCGGCGACCGGGTGCGGGCCGTGCTGGCCGAGCTGCCCACGTCGGGGGTCATCGACCGCTTCGCCGCCGCCGACGTCCTCCTCGACCTGCTCGACCTCGCCGCCTCAGACGACGAGCAGGCCCGGGTCATGCGGGCCCTGGCCGACCTGCCGACCAGCAACCTCGTCGACCGCGCCGACCTCAACGCCCTCGTCGCGGGGCTCTGCGGCAACAACTGACCCGGGGTCAGATCACCCGGTCGCGGCCTCTCCAGTAGGGGTCGCGCAGCTCGCGCTTCAGGAGCTTGCCGGTTTCCGTGCGGGGGAACTCGGCGGTGAAGTCGATCGAGCGCGGCACCTTGTAGCCGGCGAGGTGCCCCCGGGCATGGGCCGTGATGTCGGCGGCCAGCCCGTCGGACGGCTCGTGGCCCGGAGCCGGTTGGATCACCGCCTTCACCTCTTCCCCGAACTCGTCGTGGGGCACACCGAACACGGCGGCGTCGAGGACGGCGGGGTGGTTCAGCAGCACCGCTTCGATCTCCGCCGGGTAGATGTTGACGCCGCCGGAGATGATCATGTCGATCTTGCGGTCGCAGAGGAACAGGTAGCCGTCCTCGTCGAGGTAGCCGACGTCCCCGACGGTCATGACGCCCGGGGCGCGGTGGGCCTCGGCGGTCTTCTCCGGAGCGCCGTGGTAGGAGAAGTCGCCGCCGATGAGGTTGCGGACGTAGACCGTCCCGACCTCGCCGGCCGGCAGCACCTCGCCGTCGTCGCCGACGATCTCGATGGCCACCACCGGTAGCGGCCGGCCCACCGTGCCGGGCCGGGTGAGCCACTCTTCTCCGGTCACGAAGCAACCGAGCCCGCCGGTCTCGGTGGCCGAGTACAGCTCGTGGATCACCGGCCCCCACCAATCGAGCATCTGCCGCTTGACGTCGGGGGCGCAGGGGGCGCCGGTGTGGAACACGGCCCGCAGGCTGGAGCCGTCGAACGCCGCTCTGACGTCGTCGGGCAGCCGGAGCAGCCGGACGAAATGGGTGGGGACGGCGTAGGCCGTGGTCACCCGGTACCCGTCGATCACCCGGAGCATCTCGGCCGGGTCGAAGCGCCGGCGCATCACCAGCGTCGCCCCCCGGTAGGCGGGCAGCATGGAGAAGAGGAACGGCCCGCCGTGGTACAGCGGGGCGTTGACCAGGCAGATGCCGTCGTCGGGGACCTGCAGCATTCCGGCCAGGCCGCCCAGCAGAGCGGCGTGGACGGAGACGGGCATGCCGACGGTGAACGCCGTCGACCGCACCCCCTTGGGCCGGCCGGTGGTGCCCGACGTGTAGAACATGTACGTCCCGCTGGCCTGGTTGTCGGGTTCGTCGGGCGAAGCGGCGGCGAGGACGTCGTCGTAGGCGTCGATCCCTTCCAGGGCTTGGCCGCCGACGGCGAGGCGGACGGTCACGCCCGGTGCCTCCTTCACCGATTCGGCGACGGTGGCGGCGAACTCGACGTCGGCCACGAGCGCCCGGGCGCCGGAGTCGTTGAGGATGTAGGTGAGCTCCTCGGCGGTGAGGTGCCAGTTGAGCGGCACCAGGATCCACGCCGAGACGCCGCAGGCCATGACGGTCTCGACGTACTCGTGGCGGTTCCCGGCCAGCACGGCCACGACCTCGCCCGGCCCGACACCGGCCGCCCGCAGTCCGTTGACGAGCCGGTTGACCCGCTCGTTGAGCTGCGAACGGGTGAACTCGCCGAACTCGTCGATGATCGCCGGCCGGTCGGGGTCGGCCTCGGCCAGTTCCCGGAGATGCTCGGCCACGCCTAACCTCCACGTCGCTCGTCGGTCGGAAGGAACGGCACGTTAATGCGTCACTGGTTCGAGGACGTCGCCGATCACCTCGGTTCCGCCTATCTGCGCTACTCGTTCACCAAGGGAACGGAGCAGGAGGTGGCCTTCCTCGTCGACGCCCTCGGGCTCGGGCCCGGCGCCCGCATCCTCGATGTCGGCTGCGGGCCGGGCCGCCACGCCCACGCCCTCGGCCGCCGGGGCCTCGAGGTCGTCGGCGTGGACATCTCCGAACGGTTCGTGGCCCTGGCCCGGGAAGCGGTGCCGCCCGGCTCGGCCGTGACCTTCGAGCGGGCCGACGCCCGTTCACTGCGCTTCGATGTCGAGTTCGACGCCGCGATCTCGCTGTGCCAGGGCGCCTTCGGCCTCTCCGCCGGCGGGGCCGGCGAGCCCGACGGCCCGACGGCGCTGCTC
>CADDZP010000515.1 GCA_902812475.1 Actinomycetota bacterium
CTGGGCGCCTGCGCCTCGTTGAGACGGAGGTCAGTCGTGACCACTGGCCTCCGGGCTGCTTCGAGCAGCGCTCCCAGGGAAGAAACCGTTATCTGTTCGTCGACGACGACGGGACTCGCCACGTCGTGGACCGATGGGTCGCAATACACGCCGAACTCGATCGCTGTCGCAAGGCGGGCGCCGTCGTTCCGCACGTCCTCACGTGGGACAAGACCTCCGAGCGGATGGCGAACCTTGCGGGAGCTCAGCTTCCCGTCCAGTGGGCTCGCGCTGCGATCCTGTGCACCGGCGCCGCACCGCGCCGCAAGACTGACGGCGCTTGGACAGACATCTACGAAGGCGTGAAGGTAACCCTCTGGAAGGGCTTTTGTGAGGCACTCGCCATCCCAATGGTGACAGCTGATCTTTCCAGGTTCGATTAGGAGAGCCGATGAAGACTCCAAACGAAGTCGTGGACGCCACCCGTAACGAGTTCTTGCGCTACTACGACACTGCCTATCGGCTCTCGGACGCCGGAGTGATGGCCGAGCGAAGCGCCTTGCTCGGGCACCAGGGCGTGCTCTTCGGCGAGCCGTTCATCGAGCTTCTGCCCGAGTATCCGCTCGCTGGCGCCCACGATGGCGAGGAACGCGCCGTCGCTGCGTCATTGGACAGGGCAGGTGCGCCAGCCATCCTCGCCGAACTCGTGCGAGATGTGGTCCTCGCCGGAGCTCCAACACCGCGTCGGCTATACGACCACCAAGAGGAGGCACTCCAGGAGTCGTTCGCCAAGAGGCGACATGTGGCAATCACGTCGGGCACAGGATCGGGCAAGACCGAGGCCTTCCTCCTGCCCATCCTGGCGAGACTCACTCGTGAGGCTGAGGGATGGTCAGCTCCCCCCGCCGACGCGGAGGGTGGCGCTTGGTGGCGGACATCACCAACACGTGAGCCGCAACGCAGGCCAAACGGGCATCGTAAGGCCGCTGTTCGAGCCCTTGTCATGTTCCCAATGAATGCTCTCGTCGAAGATCAGCTCGTTCGACTGAGGCGCTACCTCGACTCCGTTGAATCGAGAGCATGGTTCGCCAATCATTTGAAGGGCAACCGCTTCTACTTCGGTCGGTACACCGGGCGAACGCCCGTTGCCGGGCCGAAGGACGAGGGCTCGTTTCGCAAGCAGCGTCTTCGGGCGGAGATGCGCCAAGCCGACCGGCAATGGCAGGCCGTGCAGCGCTTGCTCACCAATCCCGATCTTAAGGGTGAGATCGACCCCGAGACCTCGTTTGTGCTGCCACGTGTGGCGCCCGAAGGCTCAGCGGAGATGCGAAGTCGATGGGACATGCAAGATGCGCCACCAGACGTGCTCATCACGAACTTCTCGATGCTGAGCATCATGCTTGGCCGGGACGAGGAGAGATCTATTTGGGATGACACGGCGCAGTGGCTGGAGGAGCCGGACGCTGAGTTCACCCTCGTTCTCGATGAGCTCCACGTGTATCGCGGGACTCCGGGCACGGAGGTTGCGTACTTGATCAGACGGCTCCTACGGCGGCTCGGTCTCGATCAACGCCCCGAAAAGCTTCGGGTGATCGCACCGACGGCGTCACTTGACGCCAGCGGCACTGAGTACCTCCAAGCATTCTTCGCGACAACCTCCGCCTTTTCGGTCGTGACCGCCAAGCCGATCGTGACCAAGACGCCGCCGAGTCCAGGCGCCTTGGTGACCGCGCTCGAGTCGGGAGATATCGCGAGCGACCCATCCAAGACCCTGGATGAGACCCATGCGTTGGATGTGATTCGCTCTGTCGCCACCGCCTTCGACGCCGGATTGATCGCAGCGGGCGACGTCCGCGCGCCGTCGCCTCGGGCGCTTCCACTCTCTCGCCTCACGTCAGGGATCCTCGGCGAGTCTCGTGACGTCGCCGAAGTGGCGTCACTTGGTGATCGACTCTTTGACGCCATCGCTGCGGCAGGCGGTGAGAGGGTCAAGCTTCGGCTCCATCTCATGTTCAATGTCCTTCCCGGACTCTGGGCATGCAGCGACCCCGACTGCAAACACGTCGCAGGCGGTCCCTTCCCTCGGACGACCGCCGGCATCGGGCAGGTCTTTGCTCAGCCTCGGATGACATGTTCCTGTGGCGCGCGGGTGCTTGAGCTCCTCTACTGCCAAAACTGTGGCGAGTGCCTCTTGGCGGGTACCACGATCGACAGCCTGCGAACCGGTCGTACCTTGTCCCACACCTCGCGAATCTGGACAGCCTTCCCGATCGGGCCTTCTCGGAGCGCACCGCGGCGAACTACCGCGTCTATTGGCCGACATCTCGATCCGGGCGCCGTCCGGTCACGGCGAGCCACGACTGGAAGCCAGCGACGTTCGGCTTCAAGTCTGCCCGGCTAGATCCCCAGACAGGCATGGTCCGAGATCACCCGAACGGCACCGGTTGGATCAGCACGATCGACGTCCCAGACGAGCTTCGTTCGAAAGTCCAAGGGATCCCGTTCTTTTGCCCTGGGTGCGACGAGG
>CADDZP010000516.1 GCA_902812475.1 Actinomycetota bacterium
GCTGTCGGCCGAGCGGCCCGTCCTCGTCGACCGCTTCCTCGACGACGCCATCGAGGTCGACGTGGACGCCATTCGCGACGCAACCGGCGAGGTCGTCATCGGCGGCGTCATGGAGCACATCGAGGAGGCGGGCGTGCACTCCGGCGACAGCGCCTGCGTCATCCCGCCGCCCACGCTTCCCGCGTCGGTGATCGACGTGCTCGAGCGCTACACGCGGTCGATCGCCGACGCCCTCGACGTCCGAGGCCTCATCAACGTGCAGTACGCGGTCAAGGCCGGACAGGTCTTCGTGATCGAGGCCAACCCTCGGGCCAGTCGCACGGTGCCGTTCGTCGCCAAGGCGACCGCCGTCCCGCTGGCCAAGGTGGCGGCGCGGGTCATGCTCGGTGCCACGCTCGAGGAATTGCGGGCCGAGGGCATCCTGCGTCCGCCCGTCGAGGGCGGCCACGTGTCCGTGAAGGAAGCGGTCCTGCCGTTCAACAAGTTCCCCGACGTCGACACCGTGCTGGGTCCCGAGATGCGGGCGACGGGCGAGGTGATGGGCGTCGACCGCAGCTTCGGCCTCGCCTTCGCCAAGAGCCAGATGGCGGCCGGCGACCGGCTGCCCGAGCAGGGCACGGTCCTGTTCTCGCTGGCCGATCGCGACAAGCCCGAGGGCACCGTCGCCGCCCGGCGGTTCGTGGAGCTCGGGTTCTCCATCGTCGCCACGCCCGGGACGGCGAGGGCCTTCGAAGAGGCAGGCGTGCCGGTCGACAGCACGATCGTCAAGCTCGGCGAAGCCGTGGGCACCGACGCCGTCGAGCTGATCGCGGGCGGCAAGCTCAGCCTGGTCGTCAACACGCCGCGCGGGCGCGGTCCGCGCGCCGACGGCGCCTACATCCGCACGGCGGCCAACGTCCACAACGTGCCCTGCCTCACGACCGTCGCTGCTGCCCTCGCCGCAGCCGGGGGCATTTCCGACTGGTCGATCCACGGGCTCTCCGTCCGCTCGCTCCAGGAGTTCCACGAAGGAGACCAGCTACGGCTGAAGCTCTAACCGACGGCGTGAATCTGTCGACGGCGGTCGGCAGCGTCGAACTGCCGAACCCGGTGATGACGGCGTCGGGGACCATCGGGCACGGCACCGAGGTCAGCGAGTACCTGGACCTCTCGGCGCTCGGGGCAGTGGTGGTCAAGTCGCTTTCGGCCGAGCCGTGGGCCGGGAACCCGCCGCCCCGGCTGCACAAGACAGCGGCGGGGATGCTCAACAGCGTCGGGCTCCAGAACCCAGGGGTTGAGGCCTGGGTCGAACACGACCTTCCCGCCCTCGAGGCCCGAGGCGCCCGGGTCGTCGCCAGCATCTGGGGGTTCTCGGTCGAGGCCTACGCCAAGGCGGCGTCGATGCTCGACGAGGTCGCCGACCGGCTGGTGGCCGTCGAAGTCAACCTCAGCTGTCCCAACGTCGAGGCCCGGCGCGACATGTTCGCCCATTCGCCGTCGGCCACCCGCGAGGTGGTCGACGCCGCCCGCGGGTGCCGGCGTCCCCGCTGGGCGAAGCTCAGCCCGAACGTCACCGACATCACGGCGATCGCGGCCGCCGCGCTCGACGGTGGAGCCGAGGCGCTGACCCTTGTCAACACGGTGATGGGCATGGCGATCGATCTCGACCGGCGGCGGCCGAGCCTCGGCGCCGGCGGTGGCGGCCTCTCCGGAGCCGCCATCCGTCCCGTTGCCGTCCGCGCCGTCTACGACTGCCGCCAGGCTTTTCCCGACGCGTCGATCGTCGGGGTCGGCGGCGTGGGGTCGGGCGAGGATGCCATCGAGCTGTTGATGGCCGGAGCCGACGCAGTGCAGGTCGGCACGGCTACGTTCTTCGCACCCCAGACGCCGCTGCGGGTCATCCGCCAACTGGAGCGTTGGTGCCGGCGTCACGGAGTCGCACGCGTACGAGACCTGCGAGGAGCAGCCCATGGCCAGTGAGCACGGCGAGAGCGACCTTCGGGATCATCTGGCCATTGCGCTCGACGTCGACGACCTCGTGGCCGCCCTGCGCATCGCACGAGAAGTCAGGCCGTGGTTCGGCGTGGCCAAGATCGGCCTGGAGTTGTTCATCGCTGCCGGCCCTGAGGCCGTCGGGGCGCTGAGTCAGCTCGGCTACAAGGTGTTCCTCGACCTGAAGCTCGACGACATCCCCACCACCGTCGAACGGGCGGCGCGCATAGCCGGCTCTCTCGGCGTCAGCTACCTCACGTTGCACGCGCGCGGTGGGGTCAGCAACCTGCGAGCGGGTGTGAACGGGTTGGCCGACGGTGCCCAGAAGGCGGGACTGCCACCGCCCGTCGCCCTCGGCGTCACCGTGCTGACGAGCGACGACGCCGCCCCGCCGCACATCCTTCCCCAGCGCGTGCGGTTCGCGGCCGAGGCCGGCTGCGGCGGCATCGTCTGCGCCGCGACCGACGTCGTCGAGGCCAAGAAGCTCGCACCGCAGCTGCTTGCCGTTGTGCCCGGCATCCGGCCCGAAGG
>CADDZP010000517.1 GCA_902812475.1 Actinomycetota bacterium
GCGGTCATCGCCACCCCGAAGGCGAACGTCGTGAGCGCCAGGTAGAGGCCGCGCAGGCGCAGGGCCGGCAGCGCCGAGATGGCGCCCACGAAGGCGGCCAGGGCCACAGCGGCGACGACGCCAAGGAGCGAGTCGCCGCCCGCCACCTTGCCCATGGCGAAGGCACCGAATCCGACGAAGGTCCACTGGGCGAGGGAGATCTGCCCGCCGTAGCCGGTCATCAGCACGAGCGACAGCAGGATCAGCGCCGCCACCAGACCGCGCCCGAGGTTGAACAGGTTGGTGCCGCTCAGCATGTTGGCGGCCACGACGGCCGCGCCGATGAACAAGGCGGCGGCGATGAGCGTCGTGCGCAGGTCGGGGACCTTGACCGACTGACGCGCCATCGCCCGGCCGACCCGCAGGCGCGCCTGGGGGAAGATGAGCAGGGCGATGTAGAGGAAGATCACCGGGATGGTCGGGCGCAGCTGGCTCAGCACGCTCCCCGGCGCGTACCCGACGACGTACGACTCCACGAGCCCGAGCGCAACGCCTCCCACGAACGTCAACGGCAGGCTCTTCAGCCGCCCGACGATGGCTGCCGCGTACCCGTTGATGACGAGCAGCGTCAGAAGGATGATGTCGAGGGTGACGAGCGGCGCCAGCAGCACACCGGCCAGCGCCGCCAACGACGAGCCGATCGCCCACCCCAGCATCCGCACGCGCGCCGGGCCCGCTCCGAAGTAGGCGGCCAGGTCGGGGGCGTCGACGACGGCGCGCAAGGCGACGCCGATGCGTGTGCGGAACAGGAAGAGGCGCAGCAGGACCGCCACGAGCAGGGCGGCGATGACCACGATCACCTGGTGGTACGTCACGTTCACGCTGAAGATGCGGACGTGGTCCTCGGAGAAGAAGCGCGGGATGGTGCGAGGCACGCCCGGGTCCCAGATGAACTCGCCCACACCGAGCAGGAACAGCATGAGGGCGACCGTCACGATCACGCGGACCTCTTCGGAGGCGTTGTGGAGGTTCCGCATGATGAGGGCGTCGATGAGGATGCCGAGCGCCGGCGCGAACACGAGGAGGATGAACGGCAGGGCGAGGATCGCCGGCCATCCCTGCTCGACCGTCAGGTTCCAGTACGTGAACGCCGCGACCATCCCGACCGCGCCGTGGGCGAAGTTGAAGATCCCCGACGTGATGTAGGTGACGACCAGGCCGGTGGCGCTCAGGGCGTAGATGCAGCCGACGACGATGCCGACGACGGTGAAGGCGAGGAAGGTGGTCACGGCGGGGTCACCGCGTCGCCTACGGCTTCACCAGGTTGTAGTCGCCGTCGCAGCGGTAGCCGTTCGCCGAGTCGGGGGCCCGCTGGAACTTGCCGCCGTGGATGTCGACGATGACGTAACACTTCGCCGCCCCCTTGCCGGCGGGGTCGCCGGGGGCGAGGATGCCGTTCGAGTCGAACTGATGGACGTTCTTGAGAGCGGCCAGCAGCGTCGCCCGCTTGGCCGGGGGCCCGGCCGCCTGGAGGGCCTGGACGAACAGGCGGGCGGACGTCCAGCCGTAGACCGTGAACAGGTCGGCGTTGGCGTCGGGGTGGGTCTTCTTGAGCCACGTCAGGAAGAGGTTGACCTCGGCGTTCGAGCCCCGATCCTCGCCGAGGTACATCGCCGTCGGCAGGTAGATGTGCATCCCCTCGAGGGCGTCGGCCGTGCCCAGGGGGATCAGCTGGGGGTCGTAGGCCGAGGCGCCCAGGATCGTGAGGGCCGGATGCCAGTTCTGCTGCTTGGCCTGCTGGGCGATGCGGGCGATGCCCTTGACGTCGGCCGAGACGAGCACCAGGGTCTGCACGCCCGCTGAGCGCATGCGCACGATGTCGGACGTGAAGTCCGTCTGCGTCGGCGAGTACAGCTGGTCGTAGACGAAGTTGTAACCGAGCTGCTGCATGGTGGCCTTGATGCCGACCCATGCGTCCTTGGCCGACTGCACGTCACCGACGAGACTCCCGGTCTTGGAGATGGCGTCGGGCTGCTTGGCCTTGAAGTAGAGGAACGGGCCCGTCGGCGCCCCGGTCCGCAGTGGCTGGGGGCTGAAGTTGTTCGCCTCGTGGGCGGCGTCGATCGACAGGGCGTTGTGGACGTCGGGGACGTCGGGGTGGGCGTTCAGTGTCTGGGCCCCGCAGTTGTCGTACAGCGAGAACGAGCCAACGAAGGCGAACACCTTGGAGATGTCGCTCTCGGTCAGGGACTTGTTCTGGCCGCAGTCGAACTGGTCGTCGCGCGGCAGGACCTTGAGCTGACGCCCGTACACGCCGCCCTGGCTGTTCATGTACTGGAAGAAGGCGTCGGTGCCGTTGAAGGCGCCGGCGAACAGGCCGGGGACGGGCCCCGTCAGGATCGAGACGTTGGAGACGGTGATCGAGTTGGGGGTGACGCCGATGTCGGTGGCGCCGCCGTTGTTGCCGCTGAACTTGCCAGCCCCTGCAGGTCCCCCGCCCGCCGTTCCGGCCTTGGCCCCGGC
>CADDZP010000518.1 GCA_902812475.1 Actinomycetota bacterium
GTGTGCAGCCCCGGGCGCACACGACGCGGTCCCTCTCGGCGTCGCAGGCGCTGGCTGCCAAGGCCGTCGAGCTCGTCTCGCCGACGTTGGGCGACTTCATCGTCGACCTCGACGGCCGCACCGTCAGCGGCAAGACGCTGAGCACCGCGCGAGTCGTGCAACGAGGTGGCCAGCCTCGCCGCGAGCCCGCCGTCGACGTGCGGTTCGCCAAGCTCGGGCTCATCCCCCGCCTCCTCCACACGGTGTCCAGCCCGTCGGTCGCCTACCTCCTTCTCATGGCCGGGATGCTGCTCGTCGCCTTCGAGTTCTTCACCGTCGGCATCGGCCTGGCCGGGGCGGCGGGCGCGGGCTTTCTCGTGCTCGCCGCCTTCGGGTTGGCCGTGCTTCCGACCCGGCCGCTCGGACTCGGCCTGCTGATCGTGGGCGTCGCCGGCTTCTCCGTCGACGTGCAGACCGGCGCGCCCCGGGTGTGGACCGGTGTCGGCGCCATTTCGCTCGTAGCGGGTACGGCGCTGCTCTACCACGGGGTGACCCTGCCCCTCCTGACGGCCGTCCTGGTCCTGTTGGGGGCCGGCCTCTTCATGCTGGCGGCGATGCCGTCGGTGGTCCGGGCCCGCTTCTCGACGCCGACCATCGGCCGGGAGGCGATCGTCGGCGAGGTGGGCGAAGCGACGAGCGACCTCCGCCCCGAAGGCCAGGTGCGGGTGCGCGGGGCGCTGTGGCGGGCCCGGACGAATCGGGCAACGCCAGTTGCGGACGGCGACGCCGTCCGGGTGGTCGGGGTCGAGGGGCTCCTGCTCCACGTCGAGCCCGTGCCCGCCGACGAGCCGTCCGAGGACACCGCGGGAGCCTGACCAGCCAATACGCCCCTTGTCGGGCGCTTCGCTCGGATGTATCGTCCGGGCGGCGAGGGGAAAGGGGTTCCGTGTCGAGCCAGCGCGCTGCTGATGCGTGGCAGGTGAAGGCTGCCTGCCGCGGCCCCCAGGCCGCCGTGTTCTTCCCGCCCGCCTACGTCGAGCGCAAGGACCAGAAGGAGGAGCGGGAGGCCCGGGCCAAGGCCATCTGCGCCACCTGCCCCGTCCGCCAGCCCTGCCTCGACTACGCCATCCAGATCCGTGAGCCGCACGGGATCTGGGGCGGCCTCAACGAGGCCGAGCGGCGCCAGTTCCTGCCCGGCAGCTGAACCGGGCGAGCGGAGCCAGCTCGCGCTCGGTAACCTAGTGCTCGCGATGGTGAGCAACGGGCACGTGGTCCCGGCCGACCATCTGACGTGGCAGAACGCCACGGTGCGTGGCCGGCCGGCGCTGTACGGGGTCGCAGGAGACGGCATTCCGTTGCTGTTCCTGCACGGCTGGGGCCTCGCCCATCACGCCTACAAGCGCCCGCTCAAGCGTCTCGTGCACCTTGGCTGCCGGGTCTACGCCCCCGCCCTTCCCGGCTTCGGCGGCACCGGCGACCTGCCCAAGGGCGACCTGAACCTGGGCGGCTACGCGGCCTGGGTGAACGAGTTCCTCGACGCCGTCGGGGTCAACGAGGAGCTCATCGTCGTCGGCCACTCCTTTGGTGGCGGCGTCTCCATCCAGTTCGCCCACGACTTCCCCGAGCGGGTGCGCTCGCTGGTGCTCGTGAACTCGATCGGCGGCTCGGTGTGGACGGGCTCGGGCACCACGGTGCGCAAGATGGCCCAGCGCCCGCTGTGGGACTGGGGCATCCACTTTCCGAGCGACCTGCTCCCGGTCCCCCAGATCACCAAGGTCCTGCCGGTGGTCCTGGAGGACGCCCTGCCCAACATCCTGCGCAACCCGGCGGCGATGTGGCGGGTCGGCCAGGTGGCGCGCAGCGCCGACCTGACGGCCGAGCTCGAGGAGCTCAAGCGCAGGCAGCTCCCGGTCGTCGTCCTGTGGGGTGAGAAGGACCGCATCATCCCCAAGGAGTCCTTCGACGCCCTGTGCAAGGCCATCGGCCAGGAGGGCGAGGTCGTCAGCGGCAACCACTCGTGGCTGCTCGCCGACCCCGACGCGTTCGGCGAGGTGATGACCAACGTCGTGTCGGTCGCCAGCGTCGCCCGTTCGATGGAGGGCAAGGCCAAGCGCCGCCGCGGCTTGCTCGGCTTGACCCGCGGCCGCCCCCGGCTGCTCCGTTCGCTGTCTGGCGCCAAGCCCGCCGACGAGGCCGACGAAGGCCAGGAGGTCGCCGGCTAGCTCAGCGGCGGCAGCCGGGGGCCGGCGACGCGGACGTCGCCGCGGCGCCGAGTGACGCCCGTGGCGTCGAGATGGGCGAGGAGCGGGAGGGCGTGCTTGCGTGACGTGCCGAGGGCGTCGCGGACCTGTGCCACCGTGACGCCACCGGGCGATGCCGCCAGGAGGCCCGCGACCCGGCGGGCCGCTTCGGCGACTGCCGAAGGAGCGAAGTAACAGCCGTCGCGTTCGACGACCAGGCCGCGCCGGACGAGCTATCGCAGCTCGCTGCGGTCGACGCCGTTGGGGTCAGGCGGCGAG
>CADDZP010000519.1 GCA_902812475.1 Actinomycetota bacterium
GACCGCCTTGGCCGCCCGGGAGGCCACGTCGCGGGGCACGAGGTTCCCGAACGTGGGGTAGCGGGCCTCCAGGTAGTAGTCGCGCTCGGTCTCGGGGATGCCTTCGGGCGGGCGGCCGTCGCCGGGCCGGGCGGGCACCCAGACCCGCCCGTCGTTGCGCAGCGACTCGCTCATCAGCGTGAGCTTGGACTGGTGCTCGCCGGCCACGGGGATGCACGTGGGGTGGATCTGGGTGAAGCAGGGGTTGGCGAACAGGGCGCCGTGGCGGTGGGCGCGCCAGATGGCGGTGGCGTTGCAGCCCTTGGCGTTGGTGGACAGGTAGTAGACGTTGACGTAGCCGCCGGTGGCGAGCACCACGGCGTCGGCCACGTGGGCGGCGGTCTCGCCGGTGACCAGGTCGCGGGTCACGATCCCCCGGGCGGCGCCGTCGACGACGATCAGCTCGAGCATCTCGTGACGGGTGTGCATGCGCACGGTGCCGGCCGCGATCTGGCGGGACAGGGCTTGGTAGGCGCCGAGCAGCAGCTGCTGGCCGGTCTGGCCCCGGGCGTAGAAGGTGCGCGAGACCTGGGCGCCGCCGAAGCTGCGGGTGTCGAGCAGCCCGCCGTACTCGCGCGCGAAGGGCACACCCTGAGCGACGCACTGGTCGATGATGTCGACCGAGATCTGAGCCAGCCGGTAGACGTTGGACTCCCGGGCCCGGAAGTCGCCGCCCTTGACCGTGTCGTAGAAGAGCCGCTCGACGCTGTCGCCGTCGTTGCGGTAGTTCTTCGCCGCGTTGATCCCGCCCTGGGCGGCGATGGAGTGGGCCCGCCGGGCGCTGTCCTGGTAGCAGAAGCACGCCACGCCGTAGCCGAGCTCGCCCAGGCTGGCCGCGGCGGAAGCGCCGGCCAGGCCCGAGCCGACCACGATCACCCTGAACTTGCGGCGGTTGGCCGGGTTGACCAGCTTCAGGGCGAAGCGATGGTGATCCCACCGTTCGCTCATCGGGCCGGCCGGGCAGTGGCCGTCGAGTGGCGCCGAGGCGAGGCGGTAGTCGCCGTTGCGGTGCATGGTGTCGACCACGGTCGTCGCGCTACCGGACGACGCCGACGATCACGGCGGCGGGGACGGACAAGTAGCCGACGACGATGGTCCCGGCCACGAGGCGGGACCCTCGCCGGAGGCGCCGCTCACGCCGGCCGTTGCTGGCGCCGAGGGTCTGCAGCGCGCTCCACAGCCCGTGGTCGACATGCAACCCGAGCGCCAGGATGGCGGCGGCGTAGGCGACCGAGACGTACCAGACCTTGAAGTCGGCCACCACGTTGGCGTACACGCGGCCCTGGTGGAAGTCGGGGTGAACGGTTCCCGTGCTGAGGTTGAGCAGGTGGTACACGACGAACAGGGCGATGATGACGCCGCCCCAGCGCATCGTGCGCGACGCGTAGGTGGCCGCCACCGTCGTGGGGTGCTCGTAGCGGGTCGGGCGGGCCATGCGGCTCTGGCGGGCGAGCTGGTAGGCGGCCCCGACGTGGAGCACGACGGCGGCCACCAGCACGCTGCGCTGGATCCACAGGAACCAGCTGTGGCCGAGGGCGGGACTCCCGATGCGCCGAAGGAACTCGGCGTAGGCGTCGAAGTGGGCGGGGCCGGTGAACACCTTGAGGTTGCCGAGCATGTGCGCCACCACGAACACGAGCAGGATCAGCCCGCTCACGGCCATGACCGCCTTCTTGCCGATCGAGGATCGGGCGACGGTCGCCGCGTCGGCGCGCGCCTCAGCGCGCGCGTCGGCGGTCAGCATCCGGACCCTCCCTCGCCATCCATGATGATCTGATCAACCTATCAGTTCATCCTTCCGGCGATATGCTCGCGCCCGCCAGCCGGGGTTACGGCGACGCGGCCCGGCGCCATGCGCCGGCAAGCGGTTCGACTCCCCCCGCTGGCACGAGCCGAGCCCTGGAGGTGGCCCCATGTCGACACAGCCGGAACCCACGACGCGGCGATGCCAGCGATGCGGGGCCGCCATCGCGACCGAACCCGACACCTTTGACGAGCGGAGCGCCTCGTGACCATGACCACACCCTCCACCGACCATCGCCAACTACGAGCCTGGGTGGACCGCTGGGAGGCGACCCTGCAGCCCGACCATGTCGAGTGGTGCGACGGCTCCGCCGGTGAGTACGAGGAGCTGTGCCGACGACTGGTGTCGAGCGGCACGTTCATCCCCCTCGACCCCGCCACGCGCCCCGACAGCTTCCTGTGCCGCTCGGACCCAGCCGACGTCGCCCGGGTCGAGGACCGCACGTTCATCTGCAGCCAGCGGGAGCAGGACGCGGGGCCGACCAACAACTGGCGGGCGCCGGCGGCCATGCGCACCGAGCTGCTCGACCTGTACCGGGGTGCGATGCGGGGCCGGACCATGTACGTGGTCCCGTTCTCGATGGGCCCGCTCGGCAGCCCCATCGCCCACATCGGCGTGCAGCTGACCGACTCCGTCTACGTCGCGGCGTCGA
>CADDZP010000520.1 GCA_902812475.1 Actinomycetota bacterium
GTCATCATGCGCTCGTTCGCCATCGCCCGTTCCGGCCGCGCCCGCCGCGACATGGAGCGCTACGGCAGCGACCCGCGCGTTGTGTTCCTGCCCCGCGTGGTCGACCGGCGCCGGCCGTTCGACTTCTCCGGTGCGTCGGAGCTCATCGAAGCCGGCTACAACGCCACGAGGGAGTTTCTCGCCGAGCGGCAGGCGCCGACGTCGTCGCTCGCGTCGGGCTGACCGCCTGACACTCGGCGCGCCGTCGGCGCGTGGCGCGCTCAGCGGGGGGCCGGAATGCGACGGCGGTGGGCCTCCACGTCGGTTGCGGTGAGCCATTCGCCGCACTCGGGGCACGCCATCTCCGGGTGGACGGTGTGGCCGCATCGGCGGTGGAGGACCTCGACGGGCGGCCCCTCGTCTGTCGTCATCCACTTGTCGCCCCACCGCAGCAGGGAGATCAGCACGGGCCACAGGTCGAGGCCCTTCTCCGTGAGTCGGTACTCGAAGCGGTCTGGGCGTTCGGAGTATTTGCGCTTCTCGAGGACGCCGCTGTCGACGAGGGCCTTCAACCTGTCGGAAAGGATCGGGCGCGGTGCTCCGGTTCGGTCGAGGAACTCCTCGAACCGGCGCACGCGCATGAACGCTTCCTTGAGGATGAGCATGGTCCAGCCGTCACCGACCACGGAAAGAGCTTGGGCGACGGAGCAGTCCTGCTGGTCGATGTCGGTCCAGCGCATGTCGGTGTGACCTTAGTCCTCTTGCGTTCAGATTTAGAACTTACTAGGTTCAAATTATGAACGGACGCCAGCCATTCCCCCAGCTGGTGGTCCGGCCGGTGGAGGCGGGCGACGCCGAGCGCGTGCGCCGGTTGTTCGCCCGGCTCTCCCCCGAGTCCGTCTACCGGCGCTTCTTCACACTGTTCCCGACGCCGCCGGCCAGCATCCTTCACCATCTCGTCGCCGTCGACCACCGTGACCACGAGGCGTTGGCCGTCCTCGACGGTGACGAGATCGTGGCGCTGGCCAGCTGGGACCGGCCGGCTCGTGGCACCGCCGACGCCGAGGTCGCCGTTCTGGTCGAGGACGCCTGGCAGCACCATGGCCTGGGCCGCGCCTTGGTGCGCATGCTCGCCGGCCGAGCGTCTCGGGAAGGCATCGCCGTCCTCAACGCCACCATCCTGAGCGACAACTATCCCGCGCGTCGTCTGGCGACGACCGTGGCCAAGCCGAAGAATGTCGTCTTCGACGGCCCGGAGACGTCGTTCATTTACAGCCTGGCTTCTTGAGCGCCTACTGGGCTGCGACGGCGGCCAAGACGTCCATCCGCGCCGCCCGGCGCGCGGGGCGCAGCGCCGCCAGTACCCCGACCACGGCGCCGAGGACGAGGATGACGGCGAGCTGGCCGCCGGGGACGGCGAAGACGCCGACGTTCTCGGCCGCCGACACGGCCTTGACCAACGCCCATCCGAGGAACACGCCGACGCCCAAGCCGCCGAGGGCACCGAACGTCGACACGATCACCGACTCCCACCGCACCATCGAGCGCAGCTGCCCGCGCGTCTGGCCCACGGCCCGCAGCACGCCGAGCTCCCGCGTCCGCTCGTAGATGGACAGCGACAGCGTGTTGGCGATGCCCATGGCCGCGATGACGATGGCGAGGAAAAGCAGCACGTAGATCAGTCCGAGGATCATGTTCACGCCTTGGGCGACAGACGCCACGTACTCCTGCCGGTCCTGCACGGTCGGGCCGCCGTAGGCGCCGGCGACCTGTTCCACGGCGGTCTTGCCCGCCGCCAGAGAGATGCCCGGGCGCAGTGCGATGAGGACGGCGTCGTCGGCGTCCTGCACCGCGTGGGGTGCCCACGCCGCTCTGGTGACGACGATGTCGCTGACGACGTCGGTGTTCTTGTACACCGCGCCCACCGTGAAGACGTCGGACGTCCCGTCGGCGAACGTGACGGGCAGTGCCGTCCCGACCTTCCAGCCGTGGTCGCCGGCCAGCGTCTTCCCCACAGCGAGCTGCGAACGACCGAGCGTGGCGAGCGAGCCGGACATCACGTCGACGTCGAGCACCTTGGTGAGCGCGGCTGGCTCCACGATCGTCAGGCGCTCGTCATCGCCCGCGACCTTGGCGCCGCCCGCTCCCAGCCCTACCGCCGTCTGCACCTCGGGGAGGCGAGCGATGTCCGGTGCCATCCGCGGGCTGAGACTGCCCCGTCCGAACCTGCCGCCGTTGACAACCAGGTCGCCCCCGAAGGACTTCTTGACGCTGTCGTCGAGTGACGCCTTGATGGACGCCCCGAACGTGGTGAACAGCGTGACGACGGCGACGCCGACGAGCAGGGCGGCCGCCGTCGCCGAGGTGCGGCGCGGGTTGCGGGCGGCGTTGCGCCGGGCCATTGCAGCCGACATGCCCCGCAGACGGCCCAAGGGGGCGCCGACGACCGTTGTCAGCGGGCCGGCGACGACCGGCCCGAACACCACCACGCCGACGATCGTGACGAAGGCCC
>CADDZP010000521.1 GCA_902812475.1 Actinomycetota bacterium
GGCTTCCGGCGCTGACCAGCGGGTCGGGGCGGGGCCGAGCCGCCGTGGGGTGGCCCGACCAACTCTCGAGCTCGCTGTCGACCGTCTTCGATCGCCACCAGGGCCTGTTCGCCATGCTCGCCCTCGTACTGGTCGTCCTGGGCACCGCCGTGGCCGTCCGGGCCCGAGCGGCGCGGGCGTCGGAGCGCGGTGACTGGGGCGAAGGCGGCGACAGCGGTGCGCCCGTCGACGAGACGACCTACACGGAAGTGCGTGGATGACTGCGACGTCCGACAACCGGGCGCGCACGTCGAGCAGGCGGCAGCGGCTCTGGGTGGGGATCGGCGCGGGCACGCTCGCGGCTGCAGTCGTCGCCTGCCTCCTCATCCTGTGCGCAACGGCCGGGGCCAACAAGACCTCGGCGACCCCCGCGTCCGCCGGTCGCGGGTCCTCCGCGCGCTCCGGTGCCATCGTCGTCCCCACCGAGCAGGGCACGGTCTTCGTCACACCCAATGGCAAGCCGACGATGCTCCTGTTCATGACCACCCAGGGATGCTCGGACTGCGCCACCCAGGCGCAGGCGATCGACCGTCTCGCACAGCAGAACGGCGGGAAGCTCGAAGCGCTCGGCCTCGAGATGGATGCCAGCACCAGCCGACAGGACGTCGACTCCTTCAGCCAAATCCTGGCGCTGCACTACCCGCTGGCCTTCGACCAAGGCGCACGGCTGCAGCGCCGGTTCCAGGCCGACGCCCTGAGCACCGTCGTGATCCTCGACGGCGGCGGCCGCCCGGTGTTCCGGGGTGTCGATCCCAGCGATGACGCCCTGCAGGCCGCCCTCCGCCGGGCCGGCCTGACGTGACACCTAACCGAGCCGGTGGGCGCGTGGCCCCGAGCAGGGTTCAGGCCGCGGGCCCGATGAGATGGCAGATCCGGTCGGGGGCGCAGTCCGCGGGGTCGAGCGAACGCGCCCGGCGTGCCAACTTGGCCAGCTCGCCGCGCAGGCGTTGGAGCTCGGCGATGCGCCGATCGACCTCGGCCGCCCGCTCGCGCAGGAGGTCGAGGACGTGGGCGCACGGCGTCTCGCCCCGGTCGCGCAGGGCCACCACCTCGCGGATCTCCCCGAGGGTGAGGCCAACCGCCTGCGCGGCGCGGATGAAGGTGAGGCGGTCGAGTGTCGCGGCGTCGTAGTCGCGGTAGCCCGCGGGGGTGCGCGCGGGCTCGGGGAGGACGCCGATCTCCTCGTAGTAGCGGATGGCCTTGGCCGACAGGCCCGAGCGTTCTGCGAGCTCTCCGATGCGCACCTGCGGAGCGTACCTCTTGACCTTCCAGTACACAGGAAGGTCCATGATGGGGGCATGGACGTCCGCCTGCTCTACGTCGAGGACTGCCCGAACATGGTGATCGCCCGTCGGCGCCTGACCGACGCGTTGCGCCGGCGCGGGCTCGACCCCAATGCGCTGGAGGTCACGCTCGTGGCTTCAGCCGCGCAGGCCGAGCGCCTCGGCTTCCACGGCTCGCCCACCATCCTCTTCGACGGTCGCGACCCTTTCGCGCCCGACGACGCTCCCGTCGGGTTGTCGTGTCGCATCTACCGCACCGAAGCCGGCGTCGAAGGCGCCCCGTCGGTCGCCCAGCTCGCGGAGGCCCTGGGCAGGTGAGTGCCGACCGAGAGGGCCGGGGGGCGCTGGTCTTCGCACTGGTCGCGGTTGGCCTGTGCTGCGGACTTCCCGCGTTGGTGGGCGCCGGCGCGGCGGTGAGCCTGCTCGGTCTGGGCCTCGCCAGCTGGATCCTGGTGGTGGCCGGGTTGGCCGTGGTCGTGTTGGCCCTCGTCGAGGCGCGGCGACGTCGAGCGTGCCGCCGCCGGCCGGTCGGCGACCCGCCGGGGCGGAGCCGCTGACCGTGCCCGGTTCGGTCGGTCGTGAGGAGCTCATCGCCGCCGTGCGAGCGGGGGCCCAGCTGGCCGAGGTGCTGCCGGCGGGCGAATACGAGGAAGAGCATCTCCCCGGCGCTATTCACTTGCCCCTCAAGAGCCTCACGGCCCAAACGGCGGCAGTGCTCGACCGTGGCCGGCCAGTCATCGTGTACTGCTGGGACGCCCTCTGAGACATGAGTCCGAGGGCCGCGTGGCGGCTCGAAGCGCTGGGCTACGGCCCCGTCTACGACTACACCGCCGGCAAGGTCGACTGGCTGGCCGCCGGGCTGCCGACCGACAGAGCCTCGCCCGCGCCGCCCCGGGTGAGTCTGACCATGGAGGCGAGCGTGCCCGTCTGCTTGCCGGATGAGTCGGCTGTGACCGCGCTCGATCGCGCCCGAGCCGCCGGGTGGGGCATCTGCGTGGCCCTCAACGAGTCGCGCGTCGTCCAGGGCCGGGTGACCGTGGCCATGGATGTGTGGGTGCCGGCCGTCGTGGACGATGGTCTCGATCATCGAGCAGGCCGTCGACCAGATCCGGGCCCAGGTCGGCGACGAGAAGGTGATCTGCGGGCTGTCCGGCGGGGTCGACTC
>CADDZP010000522.1 GCA_902812475.1 Actinomycetota bacterium
GCATGCCGCCGTGGTGGCGGAGCAGGCCCTGCTTCACGGGCTCGCTCCACATGACGCCCGAGGACACGACCATGATCAGGCTCGAGATGTCCCAGTGCTCGGGCTGCTCGTCGAGGGCGGCGAGCATGGGGCGGGCGAAGGCGTCCCCGACGATGGCGAGGGTGTTGACCCGCTCCCGCTCGATCGTGTCGAGCAGCTCGTAGACGTCGTAGCGGCGTGAGGTCAGGGTGACGACCGAGCCGCCCATGAACAGCGTCTGGAAGCTGGTGAAGGCGCCGGTGCCGTGCATCAGCGGGCAGGCGGGCAGGCCGACGATCGGCGAGGCGGCGGCGACCCGGGCGCGCACGGCGTCGAGGTCGGGCTGCTCGGGGTCGTGCATCACGGCCTGGGAGAAGCGGACGTAGAGGTCGTCCTGGCGCCACATCACGCCCTTGGGCATGCCGGTCGTCCCGCCCGTGTAGAGCATGTAGAGGTCGTCGCCGCTGCGTCCCCACGGCGGCTGCACCCGCTCGGTCGCCTGCTTGGCCGCGTCCTCGTAGGGCGTGGCCCACTCCGGGCAGGGACCGCTGCCGTCGTCGACCCACAGCCACAGCCGGATCCTGGGCACCCGGCTGCGAATGGCTTCGATGCGCTCGGCGAACGTCCCGTGGAACATGACGGCGACGGTGTCGGCGTTGTCCCAGAGATAGACGAGCTCCTCGTCGCCGTAGCGATAGTTGGTGTTGACGGGCACGAGGCCCGCCTTCATGGAGGCGTATACCGACTCGAGGTACTCGGGGCCGTTGTAGAGGTATTGGGCGACCTTGTCCTGGCGCTCGACGCCGGCGTCAAGGAGGGCCCTGGCGACGCCGTCGGCCCGGTGGTCGAACTCTGCAAACGTGAGACGCCGGTCGCCGTGCACCAGCGCCGGCTTGTCCGGCTGCACGTCGGTGACCAGTTCCCACACGTCCGCGAAGTTCCACCCGTTGGTCGTCATCGGGCCGGAACTCTACGCTCGCCGTCGTGGACTTCGAGCTGCCGGGCGAGGACGATCCTCGGCGCGCTGCGATCCGCACGTGGCTGTCGGATCACCCCCGGCCCGGCGGGCGGCAGCTGGCTGAGGCCGGCTATGTGGCGCCGCACTGGCCGGCGCCCTGGGGCCTCGGCGCCGACCCCGTCCACCAGCTGATCGTCGACGACGAGCTGCGCCGGGCCGGCGTGTCGCGGCCGTTGAACCCCATCGGCATCGGCTGGGCCGGCCCCACCCTGCTGCACGCTGGCTCAGACGCTCAGAAGGAGCGGTACCTGTTGCCGATGCTGGCGGGCGAGGAGATGTGGTGCCAGCTGTTCAGCGAACCCGGCGCCGGGTCCGACCTGGCCAACCTGTCGACGCGTGCGGTGCGCGACGGTGACGTCTACGTCGTCAACGGCCAGAAGATCTGGACGTCCTTCGCCCACGTCGCCAAGTTCGGCATCCTCATCGCCCGCACGGATCCCGAGGCCCCCAAGCATCAGGGCATCTCCTACTTCATCTGTCCCATGGACCTGCCCGGCATCGAGATCAGGCCGATCATCGAGATGACGGGCCTGCACACGTTCAACGAGGTGTTCTTCGACGACGTGCGCATCCCGGCCGAGAACCTTGTCGGCGAGGAGCACCGCGGGTGGGCCCTGGCCAAGATCACGTTGTCGAACGAGCGGGTGTCGCTGTCGACCGGCGGCGTGCTGTGGGGAAACGGGCCCACGGCGTTCGACCTCGTCGACCTGGTGCGCAAGGGCGGCGGCGTCGCCGATCCCGCGTTGCGGCAGCGGGTGGCGTCGATCTTCATCGAGGCGGAGATCCTGCGGTTGATCCGTCTACGCACCGTGTCGGCGGCGGTGCAGGGCAAGCAGCCCGGGCCCGAGGCGTCGGTGCGCAAGGCGCTGGCCGACGAGCACGGCCAGCATGTGATGAACCTGGCCAAGGACCTCGCCGGCACGGCCGGGATGCTCGCCACGGCCGGACCGCTCGGACAAGGCGACGGCAGCTGGAACTACGGCTTCTTGTTCTCGGCGGCGCTGACGGTCGGCGGCGGCACCAGCGAGGTCCAGCGCAACATCGTCGCCGAGCGCGTGCTGGGGCTGCCCCACGACATCGACATCGAAGCGGGCAAGACCTGGGCCGAGACGCGGCGCTGACCCCCCGATCGCCCATGCTTTTGCTGACTAATTGGCGGTGAGCGCCAATAAGTCATCAAAAGGGGGAATCAGGGGGCGTAGGCGCCGGGTCCGGTGAACATCTTCCGGTGCCAGCGGCGGGGCGTGAGCAGCACGGCCCGGGGATAGTCCTCGAACAGCCAGCGGGCGAAGTTGCGGCGGGTCCAGGCCGTGGCGCCGGCAACGCGGACCGCGCCGCGGGCGCCCTTGCGGTGGCGGAGCGCTCGGCCGAGGAGGGCGGACATGCGGTGGTCGGCGAGGAGCTCACGGCGGACGGCGCGCTCGTAGGTCGACGCGGCGACCTGGGGCTG
>CADDZP010000523.1 GCA_902812475.1 Actinomycetota bacterium
TCGCCGAAGCGCGGGGCGTCGTCGGGACGGCGGCCGGCGGCCTGGCCCGCCTCGATGGCGGCGGCTGCCTCGTCGGCGCCGATGATGCGGACGCTCTCACTCGAGGGGCGGGGGCCCCGGCGTTCCCGGGACTCATCGGGCTGGTCGTTCCTGCTGCGGTCGTCCACGATGGGCCTCCGGTTCAGACCTCGAGGAGCTCGTGCTCCTTGTGCTGCACCATCCGGTCGATCTCTTCCACGTACTCGTGGGTGAGCTTGTCGAGCTCCTTCTCCGCCCGCTCCAGGTCGTCGGACGACACGTGGCCGTCCTTCTCGAGCGACTCGAGCTCGTGACGGGCGGCCCGGCGCAGGTTGCGCACGGCGACACGCCCTTCCTCGGCCTTGTGCTTGACGACCTTCACCAGCTCCTTGCGCCGCTCCTCGGTGAGCTGCGGGAAGCTGAGACGGATGACCTGGCCGTCGTTGGAGGGGTTGATGCCGAGGTCGGAGTTCTGAATGGCCTTCTCGATGGCCTTCACCGAGTTCTTGTCGTAGGGCTGGATGACGAGCAGCCTGGCCTCGGGAACGTTGAACCCGGCCAGCTGCTGGAGGGGCACCTCGGTGCCGTAGTAGTCGACCTTCAGCTTTTCGACGAGCGCCGGTGACGCCCGGCCGGTGCGCACGCTCGCGAACTCCGACTGTGTGTGGCCGACGGCCTTTGCCATCTTGTCCGTCGTCTCGACGAGCACATCGTCAATCATGCCCGGCCCCGATCACCGGACAAGCGTACCGATCGACTCGCCTTCGATGGCGCGTCGTATGTTGCCCGGCTTCATCACGTCGAACACCACGATCGGAAGCTTGTTGTCCATGGAGAACGTGATCGCCGTCGAGTCCATCACCTTCAGCCCCCGGTTGAGGACCTCGATGTACTCGACCTCGTCGAACTTGGTGGCCTTCGGATTCACGAGCGGGTCGTCGGTGTAGACGCCGTCGACGCCCGAGTGCGTCCCCTTGAGGATTGCCTCGGCGCCGATCTCCGCCGCCCGGAGGGCTGCCGTGGTGTCGGTCGTGAAGTACGGATTGCCGGTGCCACCGGCGAAGATCACGATGCGCCCCTTCTCGAGGTGGCGCGTGGCCCGGCGGCGGATGTAGGGCTCGGCCACCTGGGCCATCTGGATGGCGCTCATCACCCGTGTGGCCTGGCCCACCTTCTCCAAGGCGTCCTGCAGGGCGAGAGCGTTGATGACCGTCGCCAGCATGCCCATGTAGTCGGCGTTGGCCCGGTCCATGCCTTCACCTTCGCCGGTGAGGCCGCGCCAGATGTTGCCGCCGCCGACCACGACGGCGATCTCGGTACCGAGTTCGCGGTGGGCCTCGGCGACCTCGGCGGCGATGCGGGCGACGACGGCGCCGTCGATGCCGTAGCCGAAGGAGGCGTGGGCAAAGGCCTCGCCGGAAAGCTTGAGGACGACACGTGGCCAGCGGCCTCGCGTCCGTGGGCCTTCCGGCGATGGCATCGACACGTTGGTCTAGCGCCCCACCTCGACCTGAGCGAAGCGCGTGACGTTGGCGTCGCCCAGCAACTGCTTGATGGTCATCTTGGGATCGCGCACGAACTTCTGCTCCATCAGCACCCGCTCGGCGAAGAAGCGCCCGGCCAGCTTGCCCTCGACGATCTTGGGGATGGCCTGTTCGGGCTTGCCCTCGTTGCGCGTCTCGGCCTCGAGGATCTGTCGCTCCTTCTCGACCTCCTCGGCCGGGATCTCGTCACGAGTCAGGTACTCGGGACGGGCAAAGGCGATGTGGAGGGCGATCTCGTGGGCGAGGGCCTGGTCGCCACCGGTCAGCTCGACGAGCACACCGTTGACGCCGCGCTCGTTCTGGATGTGGAGGTAGGCGTCGAGCACGGCGCCCGGCGGCGCCTCGAAGCGCACGACGCGGCCCACGCTGATGTTCTCCTTGAGCGTGATCCCGAGGCTGTCGACGTCGCCCTGGCGCTCGGCTACGGCGTTCTCGCCCTTGGTCGCCACGGCGTCGGCGAGGTCCTCGACGAGGGCGACGAAGTCGGGCGACTTGGCCACGAAGTCGGTCTCGCAGCGGAGCTCCACGGCCGCGGCCACCGACCCGGTGTTGGCGACCGACACGGCACCCTGCTCGGCTGCGCGATCGGAGCGCTTGGCCGACTGGGCCAGACCCTTCTCTCGCAGCCAGCGGCCGGCCTCTTCCATGTCGCCCCCGGTCTCCTGCAGGGCGCGCTTGGCGTCCATCATCCCCGCGCCGGTGCGTTGGCGGAGCGTCTGCACGTCCTTGGCGCTGAAGTCGGCCATTACTGGTTCGCTCCTTCGGGGGCGGTCGCAGGCGGGGTCGACGTGGGGTCACCTTCGGACTTGCCGGACACGACGATGGCCTCGGCCGGCGCGTTCTCCCCGCCCGGCGGCGGCAGGCTCGGCTCGGGGGGGAACTCGGCGTTGCCGGCGCCGTCGCCGGGACCCTCGGGCGC
>CADDZP010000524.1 GCA_902812475.1 Actinomycetota bacterium
GCGCATTCGATCTGCCCGGGACGTTTGACTTCCACACCGCCGAGTCGATCGCCAACCCGTTGGCTCGCGCCGGCTCACCGCCGACCGCGGTCGCCATGGGCCTCTACTCCATCGCGGAGGCGTGGCTGGCCGAACTGATATGTGATGCTCACGCGCTGCACCGATACGGGCCAGCCGCGGTCGCTGCCTTGGGCGAGTACTTCGTTGCCATCGGCGCGATGGACTCACTCACCCACACTCACCCGCCCGGTCTGCTGAGGATGCGCCTCCTTCTCCAAGCCTTGGGCGCTGTCGCCGACCCGCGTCTCGAATCGATCGTTGCTCCATGGCGGGACTTCACCCCGGATGCGCCCACGTTCCCGGAGAGGTGGGCCGATCATCTCAGTGCCATGTTCCTTGCGCACGCCGACGCGGTTCAAGCGACGTTGGCCATGTTCGGCACGAACGGCTACACGCACGACGCGCGTGCAGAGGTAGTCGGCTTCCTTGCCGACCGGCTGAAGAACGGAGTCCCCGGCTGCGAAGTCGTTCAGACGGCAGCCGGCTATGGCCCCGCGCTCGATCCGGACATCGCGAACGCCGTATGGCTTGCGCGAGTTGAGGGCAGCGATCGTCCGATCGACGCGCTCGGCAAGAAGGCGCTCGAAGCGCTCGATTTCGCGCGCCGATGGGTTGATCATGGTGGCTCACTGCCGCTCGATCTGTACACCTCCGAGGCGAACCCGCCCGGGACTCTGCCGGGCGAGAGCGGCATCGCGGCGCTTTCGGACGCGCTGATCTGTGCTCGCCTCAAGGTCGATGACGACCGGCGCCTGGTCGTTGCTCCCCTGCTGCATCCCCCGAAGGGCGCCGGGATTGACCTGCGTCTCGGGAACCGGTTCATCGTGTTTCGTCGCACCGGCACGGCCTCGTTCGATCCGCTCAGCGCGGAAGACGACCCGCGCGCAGTACAGGTCCATGTCGAGCTCTCGTGGCGGGAGCCGTTCGTGCTGCATCCACAAGAGGTCGTGCTCGGCGCCACGCTTGAGTATCTCGTTCTCCCGGCCGACCTGACCGGCCAGGTCATCACGAGGTCGAGCTACGGCCGCCTCGGTTTGCTGTCAGCCACGGCGGTCCAGATCCACCCGCTGTTCCACGGCTGTCTCACGCTCGAGCTGGTAAACCTCAGCACGATCCCGATCACGCTGACGCCGGGCGAACGCATCGCTCAGCTCGTGCTGTGGCGCTCTGGAGCTGTGGCGCCCTCGGGCGACAAGTACACCTGCCCCATCGGGCCGCAGTTCTCGCGCGTACGCGACGACCCGGAAGCCGCGGTCCTCCGCTCGATCCGGCAGGGCTGACACACGAAGACGCCACTGATGCGCCGCGGGGGTGCCGGCGCCCACGGGTGACCCTGAACGCCCTGGCGATGGCGACGTCAGTCCATGCGCAGCCGTTCGTAGGTTGCCTTGATCATCTCCTCAAGGGCGGTCGCGGCCTCGGCCGAGAGGTGTCGATCGTTCCGAAGAGCCGTCGAGATCATCGCCAGAGGCTCGGGCGCGGGACGCTCGTCAGGCGTGCGCACGTAGTCATCTACATCGAGTCCCGACCACGCGCCGAGCGCGGCGAGGCCGTCGACGTCGGGACGCTTGCCCTGCGCCATGCGGGTCAACGTCGAAGCGCTGACGCCCGACTCCGCGGCGACCTGCTTCCAGTTCAGCTTCCGGGCCTGGCGGACAGCGTCGAGCGCTGCATAGAAGGCCTCGCAGTCGAACCAGCCGCTCTTCGTCACGGCACCTCCTGGTTGCGAAGTTGCAATCGATGTGCGGATCAGCAATACTACTCTCGCAATCAGAAGTCTAACCCGCAAGCAGAGAGGAGGGTGCCATGGCCATGCCCGCCGAGCATCCCGAGCACCACGCCGTCGAGATCACGGTCAACAACAAGCCGGTCATGATCGACGGCCCGCGCGTGACCGGGCTGCAGATCAAGGAGGCCGCCATCGCCCAAGGCGTCAGCATCCAGGTGTCGTTCCAGTTGAGCGAGGAACTCGGCAACCGCCAGCGGCGTGTCGTCGGTGACGGCGACGTCGTCACGGTGCACAAGGGATCGAGGTTCTTCGCCGTGGCTGGCGACGACAACTCCTGAACATGGCCGTGACCGCCGCCGTGGCGGAGGCGATCGAGGAGATCCGAGGCGCGTTCTCACACGCCGAGATCTCGCTCCGCGAGGATGGCCAGGGCGGCGCCATCGTCATCGTCGATCCCGTCGATCTCGGCGACCGCTACATCCAACAGGAGACGTGGATCGGCTTTCAGATCACGTTCCAGTACCCGTACTCCGACGTGTATCCGCACTTCGTGAGGGGCGACTTGGCACGGCGCGACGGCACCAGCCTTGGTGCAGGCATGTCGGTCACGACCTGGGAAGGACGACCGTCCGTCCAGCTGTCCCGGCGATCGAACCATCTCGATCCGACGACGGATATGGCCGTGCTCAAG
>CADDZP010000525.1 GCA_902812475.1 Actinomycetota bacterium
GCCGCGCGTCCCGCACAAGGTTATCGAGCCGGTCGCCGACGACCTGCTCCGACGCCTGCTCTCCGTCTGCTCGGTGCGGGACCGGGCGATCGTGCTACTGATGCTCGACACCGGGCTTCGCGTGTCCGAGGTGGCCGCCATCCGGCTCGGCGACCTTCGGCCCGATGGCACGCTCAAGGTCCGCGGCAAGGGCTCGAAGGAGCGGATCGTGCCGGTCGGTTCGACCGCGCGGACCGCGATCGTCCGCTACCTCGGCCAGCGCGGCCCGGGACGACCCGACGACGCGCTGTGGATCGGTCGGAAGGGTGAGATCAGCGCCCGCGGTCTCCAGCACATGGTCCGGCGGCTCAAGACCCGGGTTGGGGTGACCGGGCGGCTGAGCCCGCACTCGCTGCGACACACGTTCGCGCGCAGCTATCTCGTCAACGGCGGCGATGTCTTCAGCCTGCAACGAATCCTCGGCCACACGAGCCTCGACATGGTCAAGCGCTACGTGGCGCTGGCCGATGTCGACCTAGTGACTCGTCACGCTGCGGCGTCTCCGGCCGACCGCCTGGCAGGGCGCCGCGAGGGGAGGCGATAGGCGGTCAGCCTGCGAGCAGAGACGCGTCGTCACGGCCCGATGCCTGCCACGTACAGTTATCGTCGAGGCGGGTGGAAAGAGCGCATGGCGAGGGACGATGGACCGGGGGACCGCACTGATACGCAGGCGGCAATCGCAACCTCGACTGCTCCTCAACCTGCTGCCCGTGGACGTGACCGGAGACGTATTCGATGTCGACGTCCTCACCTACCGCTCATCTGAGCAACTCCGGGAGCTCCGCCGGGACCTCGCCGGTACGCATGCAGTCCATCGACGAAGGGACGAGATCCTCTGCGTCCCCTTCATCGATGGGGCCCCTGAGGTCGGCAGCCGGATGACTCTCCGTGCCGGCGATGCACCGGCCGTCGTTCGCCGCTTGGTTCAGGAGGCGCTGATCCGCTTCGTTGGCGCACGGGATTACAAGCTCCGAGGCTGGGAACCTACGTTCGTTGCCCGGCTGCCCCGGCTGGACCTAGTGCCCACAGCGTGCAGCGTCGCGGGCATTGAGCCAATCGAATGGCTACACGTGTATCCCGAGTACTCGCTTGGCCCGAGGGTCATCTATCGGCGCAGCGGCGCGCACGTCGTAGGCGTGTTGGTGGGCCTCCGCACCAGGCGCGAGATCGGCCTCTCGGTCGACGCGCTGATCGACCGCGAAGTCGACGTCCGCGGAAGGTACGTTCTCGTGCGCTCTCAACACGAGCACTCGTCCGACCCGCGGTGGGACGCCTGGGCAGATCTCCGGCTCGCAGGCCGCGTTGTGTCGCGCCACGGTGATGTTCTGCATCTCGACGATGCACGGGGGTCAGATCAGATCCGAGCCGGCGACGCAGTCCTCGAGGCGCGACGCGAGAACGTGGAGGCATGTTTGGTCGCCGCGTCCGGCGCGTCCTCTCGCGCGGTCATTGAGGCCCTCGAGGCCGCCACTTTCGGGTTGACAGGAGCGCGCGGGCGGCTCGAGCGCGTCCGTGCGATTGGCCAGCTCCTTGAAGTCGGCGGCCCGTTCCTTCTGGCACCGGGCCTTGAGGCTCGTGTCCAGTCTCCGATCGAGGTCGGTGAAGGCACGGATGCTGGTTTGTACCGACGCCAGCCGCGTGTCTCGTATGTCTTTGATCCGGCCCGGACGAAGACCGACACGTGGCTTAATCGCGGTCTGCAGGAGCACGGTCCATTCGATGCCGAGGCGTTCACGGTTAAGCGCCCGATCGTGAGCGTGATATGCCCTGATGACTTTCGCGGTGAGGTTGAGCTGTACCTTCGCCAGTTCCGGGATGGCGTGCCGTCGTCGAAGGTTTTTGCGCAAGGCTTCGTGAGGAAATACCACCTCAATGATTGCGCCTTCCAATTCCAGCTCTTCCGCCCTGGCACCGATGTCGCGGCCTCGTACCGAGAAGCGTGCCTGACTGCGCTGAGCTCCACGAATGGAAAGCCAGACCTGGCATTCGTCATCATCGAGGAGCGGCATAAGGAACTGCCCCCGCAAGCTGACCCGTATCTCGCGGCGAAAGCCGCGTTCCTCTCCCAGGGTGTTCCCGTCCAAGAGATCGAAATCGAGACCATTCGCGTCAGCCCAAGGCAACGGTCAAGCGTCCAGTACTCGCTCGACAACATCGCGTTGGCCAGCTACGCCAAGTTGGGTGGCGTTCCGTTCGTCATGGCATCTGCCCCAGGGCTCGCCCACGAGCTGGTGATCGGCATCGGCAGCGCGACACTGTCCTCTGGACGTCTTGCCGAATCGGAACGAGTCGTCGGCATCACGACCGTCTTCTCTGCCGACGGCAACTACCTGCTCGCGAACAGTTCGCGGGAGGTTGACTTCCAGGAATATGGGACCGAGCTACTCCGCACCCTTGAGAACGGCGTGCGTCAGGTTGCCCTGCGGAACGGATGGCAGC
>CADDZP010000526.1 GCA_902812475.1 Actinomycetota bacterium
GGCGGCGTGGAAGTAGGCGTCTGAGCAGTAGGCCTTGGCCAGGCTGGCGACCGTCGGCAGCTCGTCGTTGAGCTCGGCCGCCGCCCACCCGGCGTAATAGGCGGCCGACTTGGCCGACTCGACCTCGAGCAACATGTCGGCGCACTTGTGCTTGATGGCCTGGAAGCTGCCGATGGGCCGGCCGAACTGGACGCGGACCTTGGCGTAGTCGACCGACATGTCGAGGCACTTCTGGGCGCCGCCCACCTGCTCGGCGGCCAGGGCCACGGCGGCCAGGTCGAGCACCCGGCTCAGGACGGGCCAACCCTCGCCCTCGGTGCCGAGCAGCTTCGCCGGCGTGCCTGAGAACTCGAGGCGGGCCTGCTTGCGCGTCTGGTCCATCGTGGCCAGCGCGGTGCGGGTGAGGCCGTCGGCGTCGCCCGCGACGGTGAAGAGGCTCACGTTGTCGCCCGTCTTTGCCGCCACCACGATGAGGTTGGCGGTGTGCCCGTCGAGCACGAACATCTTGTGGCCGTCGATGGTGTAGCCGTCGCCCGCCTTGGTCGCCGAAGCGGTGATGCCTTCGGCGTCCCAGCGGCCGTTGTCCTCGGTCATGGCCAGGGTGGCGATGGTCTCGCCGCTGGCGATGCCGGGCAGGAGCTCCTTCTTGGCCGCGTCGTCACCCGAGTGGAGGATGGCGTTGGCGGCCAGGGCCACGGTGGAGAAGTAGGGGGCCGCGAGCAGCGCCCTGCCCATCTCCTCGAGAACGACGATGAGCTCGACGTAGCTGTAGCCCGAGCCGCCGTACTCCTCGGGGATGGCCAGGCCCTGCAGGCCCAGCTGGCTCCCCATCTGCTCCCACACGGAGGCGTCGTAGCCCTCAGTGGTCTCCATCAGCCGGCGCACCTCCGACGAGGGCGACTTCTGCTCGAGGAAGGCCCGGACCGTGCGCCGTAGCTCTTCCTGCTCCTCGCTGAAGGCGAAGTTCACTGCGTGCTCCTTCTGTTAAGAGGCCGCCGGTTCGCGCGGCAACCCCAGTACCCGCTCCCCGATGATGTTCTTCTGGATCTCGGTCGACCCGGTGTAGATGGTCTCGGCCCGGCTCAAGAGGAAGCTGGACTGGAACTCCTCGAGCTCGTAGTCGGGCCCGGCGAGGACCTCAGACCACGGGCCCATGAGCTCCATCTCGAGCTCGCCCAGGTGGCGGTGCCAGTGCGACCAGTACAGCTTGCTGATCGACGCCTCCGGGGGCGGGCTGCCGGTGGTGAGCAGCTTGGAGATCGACCGGAAGCCGTTGTACTTCATGATCTGCACGCCGATCCAGGCGTCGGCGAGCTTCTGTCGGACGATCGGGTCGCCCGTCAGGCCGTGCTTCTTGGCGTAGTCGATGACCTGTTCGGTCTCGTGCTGGAAGTGGAGCTGCTGGGCGAGGAAGGCGGTGCCCCGCTCGAAGCCGAGCGTGCCCATGGCGACCTTCCAGCCGTCGCCGGGGGCGCCGACGATGAGGTCGGCGGACGTGCGGGCGTCGGTGAAGAACACCTCGTTGAACTCCGCCGAGCCGGTCAGCTGCTTGAGGGGCTTGACCTCGATCCCGGGTTGGTCCATGGGCAGCAGCAGATACGACAGCCCCTTGTGCTTGGGCGCGTCGGGGTCGGTGCGGACCACGGCGAACGTCCAGTGGGCGTGGTGGGCCAGCGTGGTCCAGACCTTCTGGCCGTTGACCACCCACTCGTCGCCGTCGAGGACGGCCCTCGTCTTGACGTTGGCCAGGTCGGAGCCGGCGTCGGGCTCGCTGAACCCCTGGCACCACAGCTCGGTGGCCTTGAGGATGCCCGGCAGGAACCGGCGCTTCTGGTCCTCGCTGCCGAAGGCGATGAGGGTCGGGCCGAGGAGGCCTTCGCCGAAGAAGCTCACCCGGGCCGGAGCATTGGCCTTGGCGTACTCCTCGTTGAACAGCAGCTGCTGGGTGATGGTGGCACCCCGACCGCCGTACTCCGTCGGCCAGCCGAGGCCGATCCACCCCGCCTCGCCGAGCTTCTTCTCCCACGCCAGGCGGACGTCCCACCCGGTCTCGTCGGCCGGGCCACCGCCGCTGCCGAGGGCGGCGAACTCACCGACGAGGTGCTCGTTGAGCCAGGAGCGGACCTCTTGGCGGAAGGCCTCGTCCTCGGCGCTCCAGCGGAAATCCACGGGCGCGGACGATACTTGACTACCCGGTCAAGTTTCACGCCCGACGCCACCGCCACAAAAGCGTGCCGCCCGCGCCAACGAGTAGGCCCCCGGCAAGCCATGGGAGCCATCCACGGCTGCTTGGCTCTGAGGGGGGAGTTCCCAGCGCGACATCGTTTCTTGGACTTTTTCCTGCGTCTGGGGTCGGTAAATCTCCATGAAGGGAGGTTGTCGTCTCCGGCACGGTCGTCGGCGGTGCCACAGGCACCGCCGAGACCACACCGGCGGGACGCGGCGACGCCCTCGGCGGCGCCGTCGCCTTC
>CADDZP010000527.1 GCA_902812475.1 Actinomycetota bacterium
ATCTCGCGCTGGCGTCGGTGGCGTTCGCCCGCATGGTCGAGCTGCTGTTCTTCCCGCAGCCCGGTGTGTTCGAGACCGCCGCGGGCGGCGCCGAACGGGATGGCGAGCGCTCCGGCCGCGAGGACGCCCGTCAGGTTGCCTGACGTGCCCGCCAGCTTGAACATGGCGAACGCGCCGACGCCCGCGAACGTCATCTGCGCGAACGAGATCTGCCCCGCCCACCCGGTGAGGGGCACGAGCGACAGCATCACCAGCGCGGTGGTCATGGCCAGCGTCAGGCGCAGCACGTTGGGCACCGACAGCGTCGTCGACAGAACGGCCACCACCCCGACCACGAGGGCGAGGCCCAGCGCCGCCCGCCGAACGGTCGGCACGTTCGCGGTCTTGGGCCGGGCCATGCGGCCGAGCGACAGGCGCGTAGCAGGCAGGGCGAGGAGCACGCAGAACAGGAACACGGTGGGGATGGCGGTGCGGGCCCCGCTCCACCGGTCGCTGAGGTCGAGGAACGTCAGCGCGTACGCGTTCAGCAGGCCCAGCACCAGCCCCCCGACGTAGGTGAGCGGCAGGTTGCGGAGCCGGCCGAGGATGGCGGCCGCGAACGCGTCGATGATGAGCAGCGTCAACGGCTCCACGCCGAACGTGATCTCCGGCGCGAGCAGGATCCCGGCCAGCGCCGCCATCGACGACCCGAGCGCCCACGCCAGCATCGACAGCCGCGCCGGCCGGGCCCCGTTCAGCCCGGCGAGGTCACGGTTGTCGACGACGCCCCGCATGGCGACGCCGATGCGCGTCCGGAACAGCAGCAGCCGGAGGAACAGGGCCACGCCGACGGCGGCGCAGATGGCGGTGAGCCGGTGCCAGGTGACGACGATGTCGCCCGGCGCGTGGAAGCCCCGGTTGCCGAAGAACGGGGGGAGCGACCGGCTGGCGGCCGACGCCGACCAGATGAGCGGCACGATCGCCATGAGCCCGAGCATGAGGCCGACGGTGACGACGAGCTGGTTGACGACCGGCGCGTCGCCGAGGCTGCGCATGATCGTGCGCTCCACCACCGCGCCGAGCAGCGCCGCCGCCACCACCAGCACGAGGAACAGGCACAGCGGCGCGGGCAGGTGGCGGTTGACGCGCAGCTCCCAGTAGAGGAACGCCATCACCATGCCCACGGCGCCCTGGGCGAAGTTGAAGATGCCCGACGTGGTGTACGTGACGACGAGCCCGGTGGCGGCCACCGCGAAGATCGACCCGGTGGCGACGCCGGAGATGGAGGCGGCCACGACGCTGCTCAGCGTCAGCGGCCGGCCACTCCATGACTGGGCGACGACGACGGCGACGAAGACGGCCGCCCCCGCGAGGACAGCCAACCGCCGGGACCGGACGCTCACGAAACGGTGACGAGGTTCTTCGGGTTGCAGTCGAGGCCCTTGGCGGGCAGGACCCGGACGAACTTGCCGCTCTTCACCTGCATGAGCACGAAGCAGCCGCTCGACCTGTGGTTGCCGAGGTCGGTCTTGCCGAGGATGCCGTCGGCGTCGAAGTCGTGCAGACCCCGCAGCGCGTCGATGACCTTGGCCCGGGTGATGCCGTTGGGACCGCCGTCCTTCACCACATTGGCGACGGCGTCGCGCAAGGCCAGGCCGCTGGCCCACGCCTGGACGCTGAAGCCGTTGGGGTCGCCGCTGGCGTTCACCTTCTTCAGCTCGTCGAGGTACGTCTTCACCGCCGGGTACGTCGCCGACTCCTCGAACGGCTCGGTGAACGTGTACACGTACGTCCCCTCGACGTCGGCCCCGCCGCTGCGGATGAAGTCGGGGTCGTAGCACTGCAGCGAGCAGTCCCACACGACCACCGAGTCGGCGCCCTGGACCTTCGCCTCCTGGCGCAGCTTGACGGTCGAGTTGTAGTCGAGTCCGACGCGGACGTAGGTGGCCTTGCTGCTCTTGATCTCCTGCGCGAACGGTGTGAAGTTCGACTCCAGCCCGCTCACCGGGTACGAGCGGGCCTCGGTGAAGCCGATCTGCAACTGGGCCTTGCGGAACGCCTGCGCCTGCTCCAGCGCGCTCGGCGTGTCGTTGGGATCGAGCCAGACACCCTTGCAGCAGCCCTTGGCCTTGAACTGGTCGAGGTACCACTGCTCGGGGCCGACCTGCTGGATCGTGTCGCTGGTGGGGATGCTGGCGAAGCTGTTGGGCGCCTTCTGGTGCTCCTCGTACGTCGCCAGCACCTGCACCTCGGGGATGCCGCACTTCACCATCTCCTCGACGTTGCTGTCGAAGATGGCGGTGGTGCCGACGATGGCGAAGTCGTTCTGGCACGCCTTGATCTGCGCGTTGCGGAACTCGTCGGGATTGAGCTTGGAGTCGTAGAAGTCGACGACGACCTTGCGCCCGGCCAGGCCTCCTCGGGAGTTCATGTAGTTGGCCCACGCCCTCACGCCGTCGACAACCCGTTCCGTCCCGGCCTGTTCCAGGAC
>CADDZP010000528.1 GCA_902812475.1 Actinomycetota bacterium
GAGGGGCACGTGGTCAACCGCAAGAAGATCCAGCGCCTGTGGCGGGAAGAGGGCCTGCGGGTGCCGCCCAAGCGCCGCAAGCGCCAACGACTCGGAGACTCGACCACAGCCTGCGAGCGGCTGCGAGGTGGCGTCCGGTCCTCGGTGTAAATAGACGGCGGGCATAGGTTCCCTTCGAAGCCTGCAAGCAGAGAAAGGAACCCACGCCCGTGTCCACACGAGTATCACCCGTCGAGCGCGTCCGCGCCGACATCGACGACATGTTCGCTTCGGACCGCGACCTCGGCGAGGTCCTCGAGGAGGTCGCCCGTCTCGGCGTGCGCCTGTTGATGCAGACCGCCATCGAGGCCGAGGTCACCGAGTTCTTGGGGCGGGAGCGCTACGCCCATGGCGAGCGCGCCCGCGCCGGTAGTCGCAACGGTCACTGCCCCACCACCATCAAGACCACGACCGGCCCGGTCATCATCGACCGGCCCAAGCTGCGCGGCACCGACGAGGCGTTCGCCTCGCGGCTGTTGGGCGTGGGCGTGTGCCGCACCAACGCCTTGGAGTCGTTGGTGATCGCCGGGTTCGTGCGGGGCCTGTCGGTGCGCGACGTCGAGGCAACCCTGGCCGAGGCCCTCGGCGCCGAGGCGGCGCTGTCCAAGTCGACGGTGAGCCGGGTGTGCGAGGCCATCAAGACCGAGTTCGACACCTGGAAGGTGCGTGACCTGTCCGACGTCCACCTCGAGTACCTGTTCTTGGACGGCTCCCACTTCAAGATGCACGACGGGGCCAGGGCCGAGCCGGTGCTGGCCGCGTGGGGCATGACCAGCGAGGGCCGGCCGGTGTTGGTGGGCCTGGAGCCGGGTGCTTCGGAGTCCACCGACGCCTGGGCTGGGTTCCTGGAGGGCATGGTCGCTCGGGGCTTGCGGGCACCGCTGCTCGTCGTCTCCGACGGTGCCCCCGGCCTGCTCGCCGCCGTCGAGCTCGTCTTCGCCCACAGCCTGCACCAGCGCTGTCTGATCCACCGAGCGCGAAACGTTCTGGCCAAGGTGCCCGTCGAGCACCAGGGCGAGGTCAAGGTCGCGTTCTGGAAGATCTTCGACGACATCGACGCGC
This sequence comes from Actinomycetota bacterium, assembly GCA_902812475.1. GTDB lineage: Bacteria > Actinomycetota > Acidimicrobiia > Acidimicrobiales > AC-14 > CADDZP01. The sequence continues at coordinate 1,102 of CADDZP010000528.1, forward strand.
CGGCCGGTGAAGGAGCGATCGCCGTCGCACGCGCTCGGGCGGAGGGGTTCGCCAAGACCTACGAGAAGCGTTTTCCCGCCGCGGTCGACTGCCTGATGACGAACTTCGAGAGACTGACCACCTACCTGCGCTTCCCCGCCGGGCACTGGGGCCGCATTCGCCACTCCAACTTCATCGAGCGGACCTTCGGCGAGACCCGCCGGCGGGTCAAGGTCATCGGTCGCCTTCCCGGCGAGCGCAGCTGTCTCGGCCTGGTGTGGGCGGTGCTCGACCGCGCCAGCCGCGGGTGGCGCGGCGTCGTGATGACCCCAGCCGCGGTTCGCCACCTCCAAGAGCTGCGACTCCAGCTCATCACCGCGCACGCCAACGAGGAGGTGACGACCGAGGCCAACGAAGCTGTCTCACCTGCCGCGTAAGATCATCAACAAGGAGCCTGCGCCCGTCGCGATTTACACCGCCGTTGGGACGCCACCGTATTACCTGACCCCGCTGATCTCTAGTCTGTGCGCTGAGGTCGGCCTTGGTGGTCACCGAATATGCGGCGCAGCGCGAGCCGTGCCGCGTGCTCACCGCACAGGCCGTGAACGCCTGGCCCCGGTGGCGTCGCCGATGAACAGAGGTAGACGCGCGGGTTAGGGGTGGCGTGGGGGTAGCGAGTCACGACGGGTCGAAATACTGCTTGTAGGCCGGCAAAGCGGCCGTTGCCTATATCGCCGCCGACATAGCTCGGATTGTCCGCCTCAAGCTCTGCCGGTCCCCTTGCCGATCGCGCAAGTACCGCGTCGCGAAACCCCGGGGCAGCCAGCTCGAGCTGCGCCTCGATGGCGGTGGTGAGGTCGCCGACCCAGCCGTTGGGCACATGGCCATAGGTCCAGACGATATGCCTGCCCGCTGGCGCGCGCGTGGCGTCGAACTGCGTCGGCTGGGCAACGATGAGAAATGGCTTTTGTGGCGCACGTCCAGCGGCAACAGCTTTCAGCGCGCTGCCCACCTGCTCGGCTGACTCCCCGACGTGGACAGTGCCCTCCTTAGCGCAGGCGGGCGCCCGCCAGGGCACCGGGTCTGACAAGGCATAATCCAGCTTGAAGACAGCCGGCCCGCGCCCATAGCGGCGCAAGCGGTTAGCGTATCCGGGCGGCAACCAACTGCTGGCAATAGACGCCAGCGCCGACGGTGGCGTATCAAACAGATATGCATCAGCAGTCGGTAGCTCATTAATCGACGTAATGCGCTGGCCCGTCACGATGCCCACGCGTCGCGACTTCAGGAAAGCGACTAAGGCATCAGTGATTCGCTGCGCGCCGCCGCGCGGAAAAGGCCAGCCGCCATCATGGGCCGCCAGCGCGAACATCAGTGCTACACCGC
>CADDZP010000529.1 GCA_902812475.1 Actinomycetota bacterium
GGGTGGCGATGACCGCCATCTTCTTCAACAACAACCACGTGTTCGGCCAGGGCGGCGCCCAGCGGGTCGGGCGGGTCCTCGTGCACGGCAACACGGCCTTCGTCGTGCTCATCGCCGTCGTGTTCGCCGTGGCCGCCGTCGGCGTCCTCGCCGTGCGCCGCTCGTCGTTCGGGCGCCGGCTCCTGGCCATGTCCGACAGCCAGGTGGCGTGCGCCACCCTGGGCATGAGCCTCACGTGGACCAAGCTCGTCGTCTTCGCGGCGTCCGCCGGTCTGGCCGGGCTGGCCGGCGTGCTGTTCGGCGGGCTGCGCGGTTCGGTCGGCAGCGCCGACTTTGACGTCCTCAACAGCCTGGCGCTGTTCCTGCTCCTTGCCATCTGGGGCGTCGACTCGATCATCGCCGTGTTCTTCGCCGGCCTGTCCTACGCCTACCTGTCGGTGCTCCAGGCGCACTTTGCCGACATCCGGGGGCTGCCGTTCCTGCTCACGGGCCTGGGCGCCCTGGGGCTGGCCCGCAACCCCAACGGCGTGGTCATACAGACGCGCGACATCTGGGAGCGGGTGGTGGGCTCGCTCCGGTCGTCGCGCGAGCGGGAGCAGCCCCAGCCGGTCGAGGGCCTCGCCGAGCTGGTCGCCATCGGGGGCAACGGCGTCGCCCGCAACGGCCACCACGGACCAACGCCCGCGCTCGAGCTGCTCGACATCCATGCGGCGTACGGCCGCATCGAGGTCATCCATGGCGTCGATCTCGTGGTGCCCCCGGCCACCGTGTTCGCCCTGCTGGGGCCGAACGGTGCCGGCAAGTCGACGCTGCTGCGGGTGGCCAGCGGCGGGCACCCGGCCTCGTCGGGTCACGTGCACATCGCCGGCGTGCACGTGAACGGCGCCCCGCCCGAGGGGATCGCCCGCCTCGGCGTGTGCACCGTCCCCGAGGGCCGCAGCATCTTCGCCAACCTCACGGTCGCGGAGAACCTGCGCATGATGACCTACCGCAAGGGCGTCAGCGAGGACGAGGTCGAAGAGCGGGCGTACGCCTCGTTCCCCCGGCTCGCCGAGCGGCGCCAGCAACTTGCTGGCACTCTGTCTGGTGGTGAACAGCAGATGTTGGCCATGGCCAGGGCCGTGGCGACCGACCCCAAGCTCCTGCTCCTCGACGAGATCTCGCTCGGCCTGGCGCCGCGCATCGTCGCCGACCTCTACGAGCACGTGGCCCAGCTGAAGGAGCAGGGGATCGCCATCCTGCTCGTCGAGCAGTTCGTGCAGACGGCGCTGTCGGTCGCCGACTACGCGGCGGTGATGTCCCAGGGCCGCATCTACCGGATGGGTGAAGCCGTCGACGTCACCGACGCCGTGTCGGCCGCCTACATGGGGGCGGTGGGCTGATGGGTCGCATCCGTCAGCGGTCGCTCGCCCTCCTGATCCTCGGCGTCCTGCTCGCGGGCGTGTTCGGCCTTCGGTTCGCGGCGTCGGCGCGGGCGGACACCACGCTCGGCAGCTACTCATCCATCGCCTCGGCGCCCGGGATCGAGTTCACCGAGGACGAGCCCAGCGCCCAGGCCCACCCCGAAGGCCAGGGCTCGGCGCCGTACACGACGTCGCTCGTCAGCAACGGCGGCCTGGGCTACGGCCTCTCGACCATCGCCTGGCCCGGTTCCTACGGCGGCAACGCCGGCAACCTCATCCTGGTGGCGCTGCCCAGCCAGGTCGGCGGCGTCCCCGTCCCCGACGCCGTCAAGAGCGCGGTCGAGACCGTGTCGCCGGCGCTCCAGTACCCGATCAGGGCGGAGGCGAGAGCGGGCTCGGCGCCCGACGCCAGCTACAGCCAGATCCCGGGCACCACGCTGACCTCGCACGCCGACCCCAACGACTCCCACGCCATCGCCGACGTCAAAGGCGCCACCCAGCCGGGCGCCACATACGGGAACCTGCACTCGGACAGCTCGAGCACGCTCGACGGCAACTCGGTCAAGGCGGTGGCCAACAGCGTCCTGCAGAACATCGACATCGGCAACGGGGCCGTGAAGATCAAGTCGCTGGTGAGCACGGCGACGGCGACGACCGACGGATCGAACCCGTCGGCGAACGGCGGCACCGTGCTGAAGGGTGTGACCGTTGGGGGCCAGGGTGCGACCATCGACCAGGACGGCCTCCACATCGGTTCTTCGACCCAGCCCGCCAACGCCGCCGCCAGCCAGGCCGCCAACCAGGCCTTGGCCGGGCTGGGCATGAAGGTCTACGTCAGCCAGCCGGTGCTCGAGCGGCAGGGCGCGGACATCACGTACCAGGCGTCGTCGATCGTCTTCACCTGGATTCCGCCCAACAACCCGAGCCACAACGTCTTCATCCTCACGCTCGGCGGGGCTCGCGTGCAGGTGGGCGCGGGGCAGGGGTTCGACCTCGGGCTGACGGCGGCGCCGTCCTCTGACACTGGCGCCGCCGCCGCCGATACCGGCTCGACCGACACC
>CADDZP010000530.1 GCA_902812475.1 Actinomycetota bacterium
GACATGTGCAAGAGGCGGCCGCTGCCCCAACTGCCGCTCACGGGGGTGGTCGCCTCGCGGACGCCAAAGCCTCGCATCGGCAGCTGGACGTCGCGGTCGATGATCACCGAGGTCCAGTCCTGGCCGACGGTGCTGGTGTCCCCGATGTGGCCACTGTTCTCCGGCTGCATGAACGCACCGCCAGCGACCGGCCCGGCCGGACGTTGGCCGGCCATGTGCACGTGCCGGCGCGTGTACAGCGGACGCGCCGGGCCAGGCTGCTGCGTCGGCGTGGCGCTGCGATCGTGCGGCTTGGTCAAGTCGTCGGTCGTGACCTTCGACCCCGGCGGCGGCGTGAACGTGAACGAGCCGCCCGGCTTGCCGTAGTCGATCTTGGTGAAGCCGAGGTCGACGGCGGGCTTGGTCTGGCCCTTGGGCACGACGGTCACTTCCAGCGGCATGCCGTTGGCGGCGTCGACGGCGATGCCGACGTGGTCGATCGTCGACTCGGCCGCGTGCGGCACCAGCACCAGCTCGTAGACGGCGCGGTCGGCGACGTAGGCGGGTGTCGTCACCGAGACGTCGGTCGACGGTGTGATCTGGTCGAGCAGCCGCTTGGCCAGGTCGTCGGGCGTCGGCGTCGGGTGCGGGGCTTCGTCGGCGTCGTGGTTGTCAGCGGGCAACACGTAGTGGGTGACGGTGTGGCCGTCGCTCTGCCAGACCCAGGCGTTCTGGCCGTCGTGGTAGGCATCGACCTCGTTCAGCGACCCCGGCATCGACAGGCGCTGGCGGTCGGGGCCGTCGACGGCGATGGTCGCCGTGTGCGTGCCGCTCAGCAGGTCGACAGGGTTGAAGCCGTTGCTCTGCACCGACCCCTGCAGGGCGGAGAGGTTGGGGATGCCGAGGTCGGTGGTCAGCTGGAACGTTCCACTGAACGCCTGCACGTTCGACTGCTGCACCTTGGCCACGAGCTGCTCCGGCGTGATCGACGGCAGGGGGGGCGTGGCCGCCGACGACAACGTCGGAACGAGCGCGAACAGCCCGATGGCGGCGAAGATGGCAAGCGGCGCCAGCCAGCGCAGCCGGCGGGCCCGAGGGGACGCGGGCATCTCGGCCGAGAGTATGACCCCCCAACCTGAGAAAAGGGTCAGGACACGTCGTCACCGACAGCCATGACGACCTCGTACAGGACGGGGCTGCTGGGGAACTCGTTCCAGGCATCCTGTGTGACCAGCTGGCGGAACTCGTCGGTGGTGTGCGGGGCGCGATAGGCGGCGTCGGACGCCCAACGGGCGACGTTGACGTAGCGGTGGCCGGCCCCCGGCGTGACGGCCCGGCGCAGGCGCAGCGAGAGGAAGCCGGGCTGGCGACGGAAAGTACTCGCTGGTCTCGGTCCACAGCTTGATGAAGTCGTCGTCGCGGCCTTCGGGCACGACGAAGCTGTTGATCAGGGTGACGGGCCGGTCGGCGCCGTTGGTCGCCTGAGTCGCGGTGCGGTCTTCGGGGGTGGTGCCCGTCATCATCGTGGTGCCCCTTCGTTCCATCTGAATACACAGTAGTGCAGCAACAGCACAGGTGTATACTGAGGCTCGGTGGCTGTCAAGACCGGAAGCGGCGAGGAGAACGGCCGGTTCCGGCAGCGCCGCCGCACCAGGGCCGCCATCGTGGCCGCCGCCGCCGAGCTCGTCCGCCAGGGACGCACGCCGTCGGTCAACGAGATCGCCGAGGCGGCGGACGTGTCGCGCCGCACCGTCTACCTCTACTTCCCCACGCTCGATCAGCTCCTCGCCGACGCCACCGCCGGGCTCATGAGCCAGACGGCCGTCGACGAGGCGATCGACGCCGCCGACAGCGATCCCGAAGGCGACCCCACCGAGCGCGTGCTGGCGATGATCCGGGTGCTCTTCGAGCTGTCAGACGAGATGCTTCCTCTCGGTCGCCAGCTCATCCGGCTCACCGTTGCGCCCGACGCCGCCGGCCCCCCAGAGGCGCCGCGGCGCGGCTACCGGCGCGTCGGGTGGATCGAACGGGCACTCGAACCGGTCCGTCCCCGCCTGGACAACGCCGCGTTCGAGCGCCTGGTTTCGGGCCTGGCCATGGTCGTGGGTTGGGAGGCGATGATCGTCCTCCAAGACGTGCGTGGCCTCGACAAGCAACAGCAGCTGGAGACGACGATGTGGGCGGCCCGAACGCTGATCCGCGCCGCCCTCGCGTCAGGCTCCTAGGCCGGCAGCTGCTTGAGGAACTTGGCGGCGATGGGGGCCGCCACCTGGCCGCCGACGCCGCCGCCCTCGACGAGCACGGCGAAGGCGAGGTCGCCCCGGAACCCGATGAACCAGGCGTGCGTGGCGGGCGGGTTGCCCGGGCCGAACTCGGCCGTGCCGGTCTTGCCGAACACCGGCGGGCCCGGGACGTTCGCAACCGTGCCCGTGCCCGCCGTGACCACGGCGCGCATGAGCTCGTGACCGACCCGGCCCAGGCAG
>CADDZP010000531.1 GCA_902812475.1 Actinomycetota bacterium
TCCCCAAAAGCCGTAAAGCCTGCGTCGACGCGATCGAGCAGCGCCTCGACGAGCGAGGCTCGCGCCCCGACGAGATCCTGAATCTCGTCCACCAAGAGATGGCGGTACGGCTCCAGCACGATGTCCGCCCGTCCAGCGGCCACTTGGGCGTGCGCGAGCTCGACGCGCTTGTCGAACCCGGCGCCAACCCAATCGCGGTCGTCCACGGACGCTCTGAGGATTCGTGCCGCAAACGAATCGAAGGTCTCCGGCAACAGTCGCGTCAGGCCCACGGCCTCACCTCCCCGCCGGCGAAGCTCTCTGACTACGGCCCGGGTGAAGCTCAGGACGAGCAGCTGACCGGCAGGGGACAACTCGTCTCGCTCCGCGAGTCGCGCGGCCCGCGCAAGCAGCGTGAACGTCTTCCCCGATCCCGGTCCGGCGATCACCAGCGCCCTCCCGGCACAGGGCAGGTCCACCACGTCTAGCTGCTCACCCGTGGGAGTGGGCCCAAGCGAAGCCTCGGCGCGCGTCAGCTCCGATGCTGCGCCGTCAGCCACGCCCATTCCACAGCGGCTCGAACTCTCGGTACGCGAGCTTGCCTTTGAAGTTCAAGCTGTTGTCCGCAACGTCGACGATCAGGCACTCCTCCTCTCCACCGTTGGCTGGCCCCCTGAGCCCGCGGCCGATCATCTGTTGATAGACGTTCGGGGAGTACGTCGGTCGGCCGACGTAGACGGCCCTCACCTTCGGCGCGTCGAAGCCCTGCGTCAGCACCCCGTAATTCGTCAGGACGCGGATCTCGCGACGGCGGAAGGCGTCGACGTAGTGGCGCCGGGCACTCGGATCCGTCCCGTTGTAGATCGCGGCAGCCGGGACGTCCGCCCGAGACAGGAGTGCCGCCATTACGCGCGCGTGCTCGACGGACGCCGCGAAGAGCAGAACCGGCCAATCGGGGTCGAGCGTTCGGATCGAGTCGAGCAGGGTCTTGTTCCGTTCCACGTCTCCGGCAATTCGGTCCGCCGCCGAAGCCGGAAGACGGTTCAATTCCTCGAGCTGGGCGAGCTCCTCCGCCGAAAGCGATAGCTCCGAGCCGTCCAGCAGATGATGCTCGACTCGAGCCAGCACGTCGCTCTCCTGCAGGACGGCATATTGGTCTTGATCCTGCGGAAAGAACGCGTAGTCGATACGCCGTTCGCCATAGCGCCTGATCAAGACCTTCGTCTCGCTCTCACTCGTGCCACGAAAGGGCGTCGCGGTGAGGCCGAGGAGCGGCTTTGGATCGTTCGTCTGCCGCGGATCGAAGCCCTGCCAGTTGAGGAGTTCGGTGTATCTGGGGACGGTCGACCCGTGCGCCTCGTCGATGACGACACAACTCGCCGTGGCGAGCCACTCGTACTCCTTGCTGTGGGTTACGCCGCTCGTCAGCTTCGCGTCGGTGGCGACGACGACCTGGATCGCATCCTCAACCGGATCCGCCTCGTTCTGGGACCAGAGACGGCTCACGAGCAGCGGCTCGTGCGTCCCGTCGGCCCGCCATACCTCGCTCCAGGCCTGGACGGCCTGCTCGCAGAGTTCGTCGGTCTGTGCGATCCAGAGGATTGGTGAGGTGATTTCTTCGTCCTTGAGCGCGCCGACGAGGGCCTCGATCGCAACCCTCGTCTTTCCCGCACCCGTGGGCAGCGAGAGCAGTCCGCGAAGGCCGCGCTCGCCCTGCAGCAGAGCCCGAATCTCGGCCACCATCGCCTGCTGGTAGTCGTGCAGGGGCTTGAACTCGGGTGGCCCCTCGACCCGCAGCAATCGCTCCCGGCGTGCGCCCTCGTAGCCTGCGAATTCGCGCCCGAACCCGAGACTTCGGACGAACTCGATCGCCTTGCGCGAGCCAGCCCACTGCGCGGGCGGCTGAAGGTCCCGCTCGGCGAGCCTTTCGCGGTACGTCTTCAAGGCGTCTATGCCATACACGGCAAGCGCCAATGCGCCGAGGCCAGCGTCGTCGAGCGAGCCGTGGATGCTTTCGACGGCCTCCCGAAGCGGTTTCGGCAGACTCCCGCGCAGCTCGTCGGGTCCCACCGCGATCGCCAAGCGCGTGGCGTCGTCCGGGGCCTTTCGTATTCGTGCGATCAACCGCTTCGTCTCTTGCGCGAGGAAGTTCTCGACGATGCGATCGATTCGCTCGTCGTCTAGGTCTAGGGCGAAGCGGGCTGAAAGCAGACGCAGGAACTCGTGGTCATCGACTTCGTCGATCCACCACACGTGAGCCCCATCTGCATGGAAGCGCCGCGGGTCGCTGACCCGACCATCCTCGGTGAACGTTTCAATTCGAAGCTCCGAGCACCGAACGATCTCCATTCCTCGCAGCGCGTCCGGGAGCATCGGGCGCAGCGCCGGGAAACGGTCCACGAGCGGGACGCGGGGCGCCGCCTCGACGGCGAACACCTCAGTCGAGATCTCTTCGTCGCCACTCCTGAGGCCCCAGCGCTC
>CADDZP010000532.1 GCA_902812475.1 Actinomycetota bacterium
CCGTTCACCATAGCGTACAGGTAGTGCAGCCCGGGGCAGACCCACACGTCGTCGCGCCGGGCTTCGAGGGCGCCGAGGGCGTCGTCGTCGAGGAAGCAGGCGTGGTGGATGATGCGGACGCCGGTCCTCGCCGCCATGGCGACGCTCGCCGAGCCGCGGGCGTGGGTGGTGATGAACGCGCCGTGGCGGTCGGCCTCCTCGACCGCGGCGAGCAGCATCTCGTCGTTCATGTACACGTCGTCGGACGGGAACTCGGGCACGACGCCGTCGCCGGACACGAACAGCTTCAGCGCCCGCACGCCGTCCTCGCACTGGCGGCGCACGATCGCGCGCAGCTCCCCCGCGTTCGACGCCAGCTCCATGAGGCCGCCGTCGGCGATCGTGCCCGGCTCGCCGATCATGGGGCCGCTCGGCACGATCCGGGGACCGGGGATCAGCCCCCGCTCGATGGCGTCCTTGGCCAGCACGTCGTCGTGGCGCTGGAGGACGCCCGCACCGATGATGAGCGTGTAGCCGCTCTCGAGGAATGTGCGCACGACGGCGGCCACGTCGAGCGCGTGCTTCGCTTCCGGAGCGTGGGCCACGCCGTCGTGGTCGAACACGAAGTCGAGCGGCCAGCTGCTGTGGACGTGGGCGTCGCCGAGGCCGGGCATCACGGTGGCGCCGGCGACGTCGAGCACCCGTGTCGACGCCTCGTCGACGTCGAGCCGACCGCGGCTGACCGCGGCGATGCGCCCGTCGTCGACGAGGACGTCGCCGTCGACCGGCCGCTCGGTGGGATCGCCCGAGCAGGCGAGGACCTTGGCGTTGCGGAGCAGGAGCCGCTCGGTCACCCGACGTCGATCGTGGCCGGGTCGGCGGGCGTGAAGTTGTAGACCCGGGACGCGTTGCCGACCGTGATCTTGTCCTGCACGTCGTCGGGCAGGTGGCCGAGCCACTTTCGGGCCAGGTTCACGGTGTCGGGCCACGTCGAGTCGGAGTGCGGGTAGTCGCACTCGAGCATGACGTTGTCCTCACCGATGATGTCGAGCAGGCGGATGCCGGCCTGGTCCTCGATGAAGGTGCCGTACACGTGGTCCTTGAACAGCCGGCGGATGTCGGTGTCGAGGTTGAACCGGGCCGCACCCTTCTGCTCACCGCGGTCGTGGGTGGCGTTCATGCTGATGTCGAACCGTGACGCCCAGAACCGCTGCTTGTCGACCACCTGCTCGGCCCGCTCGAGGAAGTACGGGATCCACCCGATCGACCCCTCCGACAGCGCGATCTTCAGGTTGGGGAACCGCTCGAAGTTGCCGCTGAACAGCCAGTCGAGCAGCGTGCCGGCCTGGTTGGCGGCGGCCGAGTAGGCCATGAACGCGAGCGTCGGCATGTCGTCGGACGTGCGGATGAGGTTCGACGACGAGCCGACGTGCATGGAGATGACGAAGCCGGTCTCGTCGCACGCCCGCAGCACCGGATCCCAGTAGTCGGTGTGGATCGACGGCAGCCCGAGCTTGGTGGGGTTCTCGGAGAACGCGACCGACTTCGCCCCCCGCGCCGCGGTGCGCTCGATCTCCGTGGCGGCAGCGGCCGGATCCCACAGCGGGATGATCATCATCGGGATGAACCGGCCCGGGAACGCGCCCGCGAACTCCTCGAGGATGAAGTCGTTCCACGCCTGGACGCAGACGAGGGCGAGTTCCTTGTCCTTCGCCTCGTGGAACACCTGCCCGCAGTAGCGGGGGAACGACGGGAACAGCAGCGACGACAGGACGAAGCCCTGGTTCATGTCGGCGACGCGGGCGGCGGGCTCGTAGCAGCCGAGGCGCATGTCGTCGTAGGTGATGGGCTCGGGCGTGAACTCCTCGCGGCGCTTGCCGGCGACCGCGTTGAGGCCGGTGGTGACGATCTGGCGGTCCTCGTACGCCCAGAACTCCGAGTCACCGTCGCGGACGATGTGGGGGGCGGCGTCGCGCCACTTCTCGGGGACGCGCTCCTGCCACAGCCGCGCCGGCTCGATCAGGTGGTCGTCGACCGAGATGAACCAGCTCCACGACATTGCTCGACCTCCCATGGTGAGCGAACGCTCACATAGATGCTACCGGCCGGTGAAGCGCTGGGCCAGCCTCCGCCGGTGGAGGGCGGGTGACCCGAACAGGGCCCGGTTCAGCGTGGCCCGCTTGAGGTAGACGTGGATGCCGCTCTCCCACGTGTAGCCGATGCCGCCGTGGAGCTGCATGGCCTTGCCGACGATGTCGACGGCGGTGCCGCACACGTGCGCCTTGGCCATCGACACTGCGGCCGGGTCGGCGCCGAGCGCGAGCGCGAGGAGCTCCCGCCCGATGGTGAGCTGCACGAGCATGTCGGCGCACGCGTGCTTGACCGCCTGGAACGAGCCGATGGCGCGGCCGAACTGCACGCGCTCCTTGGCGTAGGCGACGGTGGCGTCGAGCATGGCCTCGCCGAGGCCGAGGCTGTCGC
>CADDZP010000533.1 GCA_902812475.1 Actinomycetota bacterium
CAGGAGGGGCAGGGCGCTGGGGTGGCGGGAGAGGTCATGCTGTAAGCTAGTCAGTCAGTCGGTCAGTCGATCAGTCACCGGGCGCGACAGGTCCGTGCCTCCGCGTGACTGACCGACTGACCGACCGAGAGACTGTCGTTCAGCTCTGGTGCGCTCCGCCCGGCTGGCTGATCTCCTCGACCGTGCGCTCGACCTTCGCGTCGTTACCGGCCTTGCGGGCGATGTCGGCCTGCGACACGACGCCCACGAGCGAGCCGCGCTCGTCGACGATCGGGATGCGCCGCACCTGCTCGCGTCCCATCAGCTCCATGGCGTCGTCGACCGAGTCGTCGGCGACGAGGGAACAGCACGGCGACGTCGTGCCTGACGCCGCAACCGAACGAAGCATCGTCGACACGTGGGGCACATAGGGCTCGTTGAAACAAGCGGCCAGGACCGGAGCCGAGGGACTCATCACGAGAGCGCTACGACGGTACGTACACGGGATGAGCTGATGTGGGATCGCGATCGTCGTCGCTCAGGACATTCCGGCGACGGGTACCGCTGGCGAGAATCAACGCCAGGGGGAGCCACAGCCAATGCTCCCAACCAACGTTCACGACCCAGGCGCACGCAAAGGTGGCGAGGGCGCCGGATATGACTGCCAGCGTAAGGACTTCGTCGCTGGGCGTCGCCACGAGGCGGCGCACCAAGCTGACACCGACGACTACGAAGCCTACGAGACCAATTAGCCCTGAAGTCGCTATGACGCCAAGCAGAAGATTGTGGGGCTGGAAGAGAAATTCCATCCCAATACCCGTCGGCCAGTGGTGCTTGACGACCTCGATGGTGTCCTGTCGTACGAGAGCCCGGCCGAGGTTCGACAGTTGTGCGCCGGCACTTCCGCCCAAGCGCTGAACCACCTCAGTGTCACTCCCGACGCCCACCAAAGCCAGGCCGAATGCCGTAACGGCGAGCAGCGCGAACACGAAGGTGCGACGCGCAGAACGAAGTCCGAACTGGATGATGAGGACGCCCACGAGCAGCAGAGGAACAGCACTCCTCGTCCCGCTGATCGCAATACCGGCGCACGAGACAAGAACGGTCGCGACGCCGACGATCTTCGCGGTGCGTCTTCCAGCGAGCAGGAATCCGATCCCGATCGTCGCCGCGAACGCTGAGATCCAGCCCAGAGCGACCGGGCTGGCGTTGAATCCGGCTGGTCGAGCGAGCGTGCCCGGCGACACGAACGCCCACATCGCGCTCACCGCAGCGCCCGCGACAAATCCCACAAGAGCACCCTCTACCTGCGCCCGCGTCAGACGGCACGCTCGCACGATCAGTATGACGCCGACCGTCCCGTAGGCGAAGCGCACGATTTCACCCCACCGAGGCGGGAAGAAGAACAGCTTCGACGGCCCGGGGACGAACGCGTGCGGGAACGGATTGCCGGCAGGCGTGAAGAAACCCCCGACGAAGCCTCCGACGATCAGCAGTGCGAGCCCCGCGAGCACGCTCTTCGCAGGGCGCAGCGCGCTCTGCTCGACGGGCGCCGGAAGCAGCACTGCGAGCGTCAAAGCGACGAGCAAGAAGACATCGCTGATGTTGAGCTGGCCCACCTTGATCGGTGCGCCGGAGAAGAAGGCGGCGACGATGATGCACAGGTACAGCGCTCGCTGACGACCGAGCAACAAGAGTGCAACCAACGCCGGAACCGACACGGCGATAAGGACCTCGAGAGACTTGGAAAGATGCAACAGACGGGAGGCCGCGACGACGGCGACGGCCGTGAGGACCGCGAAGTACACTGGCCAGCTGCCGGCGAGAGAGGTTCTGCCGCGCAGCTCCACGGTCGTCAGCTTACGGTGAACCACTGCCAAATCGAGAGCGATGAGCGGAGCTGAACAAGCGGGCACGCCACCGCCATCGCTGGGGTGCCCTCCCGTCGTGCTGATTGTGTTCAACAGGCCGGACGTCACCCGGCGGGTGTTCGACGCAATCCGCCAAGTTCGGCCCCGTCAGCTGCTCGTCGTGGCCGACGGCCCGAGACGCACGCGCCCCGAGGACACCGAGCTGTGTGCGGAGACGCGGGAGATCGTCGCTCACGTCGACTGGCCATGCGAGGTTCTGCGGAAGTACGAGGACGACAATCTGGGTTGTGGCCCCGCTGTCTCGCAGGGCATCGATTGGGCTTTCACCCAAGTCGAACGTGCCGTCATCCTCGAGGACGACTGCCTGCCCGACCCGACGTTCTTTCCGTTCTGCGGAGAGCTCCTCGAGCGGTACAAGGATGACAGTCGAGTGATGCAGATCGCAGGTAGCAACTTCGCGGCTCCCGCGGGCGCCTATGTCGGGTACAGCTACTCGTTCAACGCCTTCAGCCCCGTCTGGGGATGGGCCACGTGGCGGCGAGCGTGGGACAGGTATGACTACCGGATGCGAACGTGGCCGGAGTTCCGGGACACGGGGATGATGGAAGGG
>CADDZP010000534.1 GCA_902812475.1 Actinomycetota bacterium
GGACAACTGGACGCGTCTCCTCTAGCAAGACCATGATCCGCCTAGCACCGGCTGGCGGGCCAGTCTCTTTGGTAGAGGTGGTCACGTGATTGCGAGCAACTGCGCACCACGGTAATTTGCCGGCCCCGGGAGAGTGCGCCTGCGTTGCATTCGACCAGGGGACTTTACGGAGTCGGGGTGCGCCGTGCGCGTTCTCAGTATCGACGGTGGAGGCTATCTAGGTCTCGCGAGTGCCGCCTTCCTGCACGCGCTTGAGGAGCGCTTTGGCACTCGCTGCGCTGACCGGTTCGATCTGTTCTGTGGTACCAGCACAGGAGCGATCGTCGCCCTCGCTCTTGCCCACGGCCTCTCCGCGGGCGAGGTCGTAGCGCTGTATGAGAAGATGGGCTCGACTGTCTTCAAGCCCGTAGTCGGCGGATGGGTAGGTCGTCGCGCAAAGCAGGTCGTGGTCTCGCTGCATGACAATTCCGCGCTCAAAGAGGCTCTCTTTAGGGTCTTCGGCGATGTCTCGTTGAAGGACCTACACGACCGAGGTAAGCGGGTAGTTGTCACTGCGTTCTCGGTAACCGCGGGTACGCCGACAGTCTTCAAGACTGATCACGCCCGAGATCTCAAGGAGCACGGCGGCTACTTGGTACGGGACATCGCACTGGCCAGTAGCGCTGCGCCCACATATCTCCCTCTCGTCGATCTCCAGCACCCAGTCACTAAGTCGGTGGAGCGCTTTTGCGACGGCGGCATCGTCACAAATAGCCCAGCGCTCATGGGTTACGCCGAGGCGATATCGTATCTAGGAGCACGGCCTCAAGACGTTGCCGTGCTGTCGCTCGGGACGCCTCGCCAAGACTTGTCGGAGCCAGAGTCGTCGCTGTCTTGGTTTAAGCGACGGCGGCGACGTGGGCTCGCTGGATGGGATCTCGGAGAGCGAATCATCACGCTCGTTCTCGACGCCGGCGCGGCCGGCGCGCACCACGCGCTTCGTCTCATCGCGGGTGCCTCGGGCGCGCGCTACGTAAGGGTATCGCTCGTCCAGCCGAAGGGCACGGGACTCGATGTCGCGACGCCTGAGGCAACCCGCACATTGCACCAAATTGGCGTCCAACGCGCGCGAGATGCGCGGACTGTGAATGAAGTCCGTCCCTTCTTCGTCGATGACAGCGGGAGGACCTGATGGCCGAAGTCCAAGAGCTCTTCGAGAAGTTCCACCGGAACATCCGCACGTACTATGAGATCAACGACACGCTCCGCGAGAAGAAGGACATCATCGTGGATCGCGTCAAAAAGCACCTGGCGAAGAACAGCCGCCCAACTTGCTCGGAGTATCTGCAGGGTAGTTACAAGATGAAGGTTGGGATCTGCGCGCTCACAGGTTCGGAGTACGACATCGACGTAGGCCTACGCTTCGACTTTGACGAGACGCGGTATTCCGCCGATGACGTTCGTCAGTGGGTCTTTGAGGCTGTGGATGGCCACACGGAAGAGGTCAACAAGAAGGGACCATGCATCCGCGTTCGCTACCGGGACGGTTACCACGTCGACCTCGTAAGCTACGCGTGGTGGGACGATAGCTGGGGACGTACGCAGTACCGACTCGCACATAAGTACAAAGGCTGGCTTCCGGCTGATCCGCCTGGCTTGGTCGAGCACGTACGTAGGGCGCGTAAGCCCTATGCGGGCACCGAAGACTCCGCTACATCGACTGACCAGTTCCGTCGTGTGGTGCGCTACCTGAAGCGATGGAATGACAACGCCATTCCCGGCGAGTCCGACGACAAGCCTAGCGGCCTCGCGCTCGTGTTGCTCACAGAAGGGCTCTTATTGATGCCTCACGTCGACTGGCGTGGGGTTTCGGACGACCGCGCCGCATTGCAGCGCGTTGCCGAGAGCGCTGCCTCGACGTGGGGCCGCATCGAAGCGAAGAAACCCACTCCAGAGTACGAGGACATGTTTGGCCGCCTCTCTGAGAAGGCCATGGCCGATCTGAAGATGCGCTTTGGAGCACTGCGTGACGCGCTGGTTGACGCGAAGAACGCCGCCGACGCGAGGACAGCCTGCAAGCGCTTGAGAGGTGCGTTCGGCAAGGACTTTCCATGTCCCGACGAGAACGGCGACGACCGCGCGGCCGTTGCGCGGCGCACAAGCGCGCCGGCGATCATCACCTCTAGCAGCTCCGCCTGAGCGCGGCAGCAAGAGGGCCGGCCGGTGAGCCGGCGTGATCTCTTGGCTTCGGAAGCGGCTGTCGCCGCACAGCGGGCCGCCGCGCGAGTTGCTGCTGGCGCGACACTTGAGGCGTTAGGCTTTGATCGGCGACGCCTGCCAAGTGTAGGCACCGATGCGTGCCCCACCATTCGGTACGAATGGGTTGGGCCGTTAGACGTCGGCGCCGTGCGAACGGTGCAGGTGCGCGTTCAACTCCCGTTGACGTTTCCTGACGCGCTCCCCGAGATCTACGTCGACC
>CADDZP010000535.1 GCA_902812475.1 Actinomycetota bacterium
GGCCCGCCCCCACCCCCTGCCATGACGGCGGCGGCGGCGGGCGTGAGCGGCGCCATCTGGCCGGCCTTGCCGGCGAGACGCTGACGAATGGCGGCGTACCGAGGCTCGCGCTCCTTGAGGAGGACGAGCACCGGTGAGGCGATGAAGATCGACGAGTACGCACCGGTGATCAGCCCCACGAGGAGGGCCAGGGCGAAGTCCTCGAGGGCGGTGGCCCCGAGGACGTAGACGCCGATACCGAGGATGCTGGCGACCGGGAGGATGGCCACGAAGCTGGTGTTCAACGACCGCATCAGCACCTGGTTCATCGACAGGTTGACGGTGTCGGAGTACGTCATGCGCCCAGACGCCGACAGCCCGCGCGTGTTCTCCTCGATGCGGTCGAAGACCACGATGGTGTCGTACAGCGAGTAGCCCAGGATGGTGAGGAAGGCGACAACCGTCGCCGGCGTGACCTCGAACCGGGAGACGGAGTACACCCCGACAGTCACGAGAATGTCGTGGATCACGGCGACGATGGCAGCGATCGCCATCTTCCACTCGAACCGGAACGAGATGTAGACGGTGATGAGAATGAAGAACACGATGAGCGCGGTCCGGGCCTTGTTCGTCACCGCCTTGCCCCACGACGGCCCCACATCGTTCACGCTCACCTGACCCGGGGTCGTGTGGGCGGCCTTGGCGATGGCGTCGGTGACCTGGATCTGCCTGTCCTGAGTGAGGTGCTTGTACGACACCTTCATGAAGTCGTTCCCGGTCGTCTGGATCGTCGCCTCGCCCAGGCCGACCGGCCGCACGGCGCTGCGCATGTCGCTCACGGCCACACCCTTGGCCTTCACCGTCCACGACACGCCGCCTTTGAAGTCGATCCCCAGGTTCAGACTCTGGGTGGCCAACGACAGGATGCCGATGGCGATGACGATCGCCGACACCAAGAACCACCACCGCTTGTGGCCCATGAAGTCGAAGGACGTCTCGCCGTGATACAGGCGATAGCGAAGGCTGCTCTTCTTGGCCATCAGGCGGCCTCCGCGGCCACACTCGGTGCGGCGAGGCCGCGCGCCACGCCGACCCAGCGGGCCTCGGTGAAGAAGCGGCTGCGGCCCAGCAGCACGACCATCGGGCGGGTGAAGAAGTACGCCGTGATCAGGTCGAGCAGCGTCGAAAGGCCGAGGAAGAACGCGAACCCGCGCACGGCGCCGACGCTCAACAGGTAGAGCGTTCCCGCCGCGAAGATCGACACCAGGTCGGCAGCCAGGATGGTGCGGTAGGCCCGCTTGAACCCGCGGTCGACCGACGACCGGATCGTCTTGCCGCTGCGTATCTCGTCTTTGAGCCGCTCGAAGTAGACGATGTACGAGTCGACGGTCACGCCGACCGACACGATGATGCCGGTGACACCCGACAGGCTCAGGGCGAGGCCCGAGCTCTGCCCGAGGAAGGTGATGATCGAATACAGCATCGCCCCGGACACGGCCAGGCCCACCCACACCACGAGGCCCAGCGCCCGGTAGTAGAGGACCATGTAGAGGGCAACGAGGGCGATGCCCACGGCGCCCGCCAGGATGCCCGCGGACAGCGAGTCCTTCCCGAGCGTGGCCGACACGGTCTCGACGGTCTGCGGGGTCAGCTGGACGGGCAGGGCGCCGTACTTGAGCACGAGGGCGAGGTCCTTGGCCTGCCGCGACGTGAAGTTGCCGGTGATCTCACCCCGCCCGTTGAACTGCTGGGCGTTGATCTGGGGAGCCGACTGCACGACGCCGTCGAGGTCGATGGCGACCTGCTTCTGGTAGTTCTGCTGGGCCACCCGGTCCCACTCGCCCGAACCCTTGCTCGTGGTGGTGAACTGCACCTTCCACTGCCCGGTCTCGTCGATCACGGCGTCCGCTGATGCCAGTGCCTTACCGGTGAGCTGGGCAGGGCCCAGCGTGTAGAGCACCTTCTTGTCCTTGTCCGGCAGCACGACCTGCTGGTTGGGATCGTCGCTCTCGGGCGGGGTGGCGGCCGGCTGTCCGGGCTGCGGCGTCGCCGTATAGGCCTGGGCGTTGAGTACGGGCCGGAACAGGAGCTGCGCGGTGCGCCCCACCAGCTCCAGCGCCCGCTGCTGGTTCTTGACGCCGGGGAGCTGGATCACGATCGAGTTCCCTTGGCGCTGGATCTCGGGCTCGGCCACGCCCAGGGCGTCGACCCGGCTGCGGATGATCTCGATCGACTGGTCGATCGTCCCCGACTTCACCTTGTTCTTGGGCTGCAGGACCACCGACGCACCGCCCTGCAGGTCGAGACCGAGGTGCGGCGTGTTGCCGGAGATGACCGTGGCGGCCAGAGCGCCACAGGCGATGGCGATGATGGCGATGAGGGAGACGGAGAGCGCCCGACGCACGGCGCTCAGCCAGCTTCGCCGGTCGGCGGCGTCGACGGCGGCGCGGACGGCGGGGCCGGAGGCGTGGTC
>CADDZP010000536.1 GCA_902812475.1 Actinomycetota bacterium
GTACCTGGCCAACCACGCATTGGTCGTGGGCGAGGGGCCGTCGTGGGGTGACAGGCGCATTCCAGGCATGGGCGACATGCTCTCGAGGAAGGCGAAATACGAGCCGACGGCGCCCGCCGACCCAGCGTTCATCTCGGGCTACACGCAGGCCTGGGCCGTCACCGACCTGCTGGCGAAGGCCGTTTCCAGGCGGGACTTGAGCCGGCCAGGGATCGTGGACGCCCTTGCCAGCCTCGGCACTGAGCATTTCGACGAGCTCAGCGGGATCTACGAGTACCGCCGACCCGTCGACCGCCATCCCCCGACGGACGCCACCGTGTTCCGCGTCGACCCGACGACGGAAGGGGGTCTCGCCGTAGTCAAGTACAAGTTCACCAGTGACGCGGCCCACTCATTCGGCGTCTGAGTACCGGCTGTCACCAAACTGCAATCTGGACGACGGCGGATGGACGTGGGTCCGGGGTACCCCGAGGTCGTGTCGGTTCGGGGTCTGAAATCGCGTCGCACCACTCGGCTCGTCCGTGCAACAATGCTCGCCTTTCTCGGTGCAGCGCTCCTTATGGGCGGGCTTGCTGCGGCCATGTGGTTCGCAGCAGTGCCGCGTCGGGTCAGTGTCACCGTAGAGCGGCCGGTTCTGCGACGGACGGGGGAATTCGACAAGATGCTCGTCCCGACCGGTGCGACGCACCACGTGCGAGTGGCCCGAACCTGTATTGCTGTCCGCCATGTCCTGTGGCCGTCGAATGAAGACGCTGCCTGCCGACAGGTCGACGGGCGAAACCTCGCCGCTGCGGGGTTCGGAGTTGTGACCTTCGTTGTTGGGGCCGCCTCGTGGGTCACGTCCGATGCGGAGCCAGCAATCCGCCGCGTGTTGACGGCGTAGTTCCGACCGCTTCGTTACGGGGTTGCAGCGGGGGCTGACTGGCGGTCGTCATCCGGGGCACTCGAGGCTGCGAGGAGAACGGCTTGGCCCTGGGCGGTGCCGGCCCGGTAATGGAGACCCCCGGGGAAACGACCCCTCGTGCGGTGACGACAGGCGGCAAGCAAGGCCACACCCTCGGTAGTGAACGAGTTGACTCCGCCGACGTCCAGCTCGAGATGAGTGACGCTCGGGACATCCGCACCGTCGACTGCACGGAGCAAAAAACTGCCGGCCACGGCATCCAGCCGCCCTCCGATACTTACGACCAGTGCACTCGCCCGCGTGGCGATGTGGAGGGAACATGCGGGTGGCCCGTCTTCTCCTTCCTCGGCGTGACGAAGGATCGGTTCAACCGACTGGCTGCCGTGGCGCGGCCCCATGCCGGCAGTGTCCTCGGTCGGCATGTCGAGTGTCTTACGGAAATGTGTCGATTCGAGGACAACGGCTGTCATCCTGATGGTTCGAAACGGACCGGTCGGTTTGTATGCTCGCTGGGCCTGAAGGGGGTGCGGCGTGCCGAAGATCGGTGACGAGGCTCGCGAGGAGCGCAAGGCGCAGCTCACCGACGCTGCGTGGCGCTGCGTCGCCGAGCGGGGTTATCGCAGCCTCACCGTCGATGACATCTGCCGCGAAGCGGGTCTCAGCAAGGGCGCCTTCTACACCTACTTCCGACAGAAGCAGGACCTGTTGTTTGCTCTCTTGGACGAGGAGTCGGCGCGAGTGGAGGCGATGATCGCTGAACTCACTCAAACCCGTACCTCGGGCATCGAACGGACCCGGCGGCTCGTGCAAGAGGTGCTCGCCCGAGCCGAGGACCCGGCCTTGGTTCAGCTACGGGCGGATCTGTGGGCTGAGATGCAGGCAGACGAGTCCGTGCGAGCAAGGTTGGTCGAGGCAGTCGGTACTCGCCGGCGCCTCTTCGCTTCGTGGATCACAGAAGCGGTGAGTGAGGGAGAGCTCGTCGACGTCCCGGCGAACGCCTTCGCGTCGATCCTCGTCGCGTTGACCGACGGTCTCATGCTTCACCATGCGCTCGACCCCTCCGCCTTTCGGTGGTCGAACGTCCGCCGGGCGCTCGACGTCCTCCTCGCGGGTATCAGCGAGCCGCGCTAAGACCGACTGGTCGGTTTGTAATTCTGCCCGCGCATTTTGATGCAGGGATCCGTCACGGGATCGACGCGTGGCCGTAAGGCGGCTGCCGCATCGGCAGAGAACACTCATGCGATGGCTCCGCGCCACGGCGTCGCGTCGGCGCGGTCCCTCTCGCCAATCCAGCGTGAGCGGGGGCCCGGCGAGGACACGGGACCGGTTCGTGAGGCTGCCGGCAGGCGCACTCACCGCCATGTCCGTGGATCGGCTCGGCGACGTGGCCGGCCATCTGCGTCCGGCGGTGTGCCCCGGGTTCAGCCTTGCTGAGGAAGGGGACAAGAATGCTGGAGATGCCGACGAGGTGGCCGTAGCCGCGCGTCATCATCGGCACGATGAACGGGTGGACCGTCGCGGCGGCGCCGAGCAGGTTCGTATGC
>CADDZP010000537.1 GCA_902812475.1 Actinomycetota bacterium
GGTCACCACCGAGGGGACGGCGATGGCCGAGGTCGCCGCCGACGCCGCGCTACTGGTCCGCCCGGGCGACGTCGACGCTCTCGCCGATGCACTCGAGGCCGTCGTCGCCGGCGGCGCCCACATCGACGACCATCGGCGCCGGGGGCCGTCCATTGCCGCGCCGTACACGTGGGACAGGAGCGCCGCCGCCCACGCCGACGTCTACCGCTCGGTCGCCTGAGCGGTCCGTCCGCAGACGCAGAAGAAGCTCCCCGTGGGGAGCCTCTTCTGCAGGGGGATCTTGGCGGTGGGTGGGGTTCAGGCGGCCTTGGTCTTCGAGCCGTTCTTGGAGCCGTTCTTGGCCCCGTTGGTGCGCCGGACGGTCACGGTCCGGAGCTGGCTCTGGAGGCCCTCGGCGGCCGTGCGGGCCTGGCGTACCAGGTCCTTGGCCTGGGTGGGGACGTACTCGTCGAGCTGGGCGAGCACGGGCTGCACCCGCTCCTCGACCTTCTTCGACAGACCCCGCACCTGCTCGCCGGTCTGGGTCAGCTGCGTCTCGACCTGCCTGGTGAGGTCGCGGCGGGCCACTTGGGCCTTCTGGACGGCAAGAACACCGAGGCCCACGGTCACGTAGGCGGCGTCCTTGACGGTCTTGGTCACGTCGGCCATGGGAGCGTCTCCTTTTGCTCGATCGCTTACCAATATAGTCCAGCTGTATAACAGTTGCAAGCAGTTTCGGGGTACCTCACTCGGCGAAGGCGTCCCGCTACCCTCACCGCGCAGCCATGGACCCCCACCCCCAGGCGCCCTCGGTCGTCGCCGTGGTCGTGGCCTGCGACCCCGGGGAATGGCTCGAGGAGACGCTCGGCGCCCTGGGCGCCCAGGACTACCCGAGCCTGTCGATTCTCGTCATCGACGCCGGCACCGGCGGCGAGGACCCGGCCAGCCGGATCGCCCGCATCGTCCCGGACGCCTACGTGCGCCGAGCCGACGGGCAGGCGAACTATGGCGCCGCCGCCAACGAGGCGCTGGCCGCCGTGGAAGGGGCCTCCTTCTATCTCTTCTGCCATGACGACGCCGCGCCCGACCCCGACGCCGTCCGCCTCCTGGTCGAGGAAGCCCTCCGGTCCAACGCCGGGATCGTCGGGCCCAAGCTCGTGCAGTGGGAGCGCCCCGAGCGCCTGGCCGATGTCGGCCTGACCGTCAACAAGCTGGGCGCCGGCCACTCGCTCATCGAACGGGGCGAGCTGGATCAAGAACAGCACGACGCCGTGCGCGACGTCTACGCCGTCCCCGGCGCCTGCTTCCTCGTCCGCAGC
The DNA here is from genome assembly GCA_902812475.1 of Actinomycetota bacterium. Classification (GTDB taxonomy): domain Bacteria; phylum Actinomycetota; class Acidimicrobiia; order Acidimicrobiales; family AC-14; genus CADDZP01. Next base: position 1,299 of record CADDZP010000537.1, read on the forward strand.
GACCTGTTCGATGCCCTCGGAGGCTTCGACACCGAGATGTCCGACCACGGCGCCGACGTGGACCTCGGCTGGCGGGCCCAGGTCGTCGGCGCCCGGGTGCTGGTCGCCCCCGCCGCCCGGGTCCGCCACCTCGACGTCGAGGAGCTGCGGTCGGTCACCCGCGAGGACACGCCCGTCCTCGAGGCTCGGGACCGGGTGCGGGCGGTGCTCAAGAACTACAGCTTTTGGCACCTCGTGCGCGTGGTGCCCCAGGCCTTGCTCGCGGCCCTGATCGATCTCGTCACCGGCGTGTTCTCGGGCAGCCGGGGACGGGCCCGGGCGCCGCTGTCGGCGTGGGCGTGGAACCTCCGCCACCTCGGCGACCTGCGCCCGCTGCGTCGCCGCGTCCAGCGGGCACGGCTCGTCCCCGACAGCGACGTACGCCGGCTGCAGGTCACGGGCACGGCCCGCCGCGCCGTCGCTGGCGACGTCGAGCTGGGCGAGCGGGAAGGCGCCATCACTCGCAGCGGACGCAGCCTGGCCGATGCCATGGCGATAGCGACCGCCCGCCAGGCAGTGATCGTGTGGCTGGCGATCGTCGCCCTGCTCGTGGTCGGCAGCCGCCACCTGTTCAGCGGGACGTTCCCGTCGGTGGGCCAACTGGCCGCCTTCCCCCACCGGGCCACCTTGACCGTGCACAACTTCGTCTCGGGCCTGCGCGTCACGGGCCTGGGCTCGGACGCGCCCGTGCCCGCCGCCCCCGGGCTGCTCGGGCTGGGTGGCCTCGTCCTCGTCGGCGCCATGGGGCTGCTCCAACGCGTCCTCGTGTTGGGAACGCTCCCGCTGGGCGCCGTCGGGGCCTGGCGATTCACCCGGCCGCTCGAGTCGACCCGGGCCCGGCTGGTGGCGAGCGTCGTCTACGTCTCGATCCCGCTCGCCGCCAACAGTCTGGCGAGGGGTCGCTGGCCCGGCCTCGTGGCCTACGCCGTCGCACCGTGGCTGGTCGGCGCACTCGTCCGGGCGACGGGTCTCGAGCCGTGGGCGGCGGCGGGCGAGCGTCCTCGGCCCCTCGTGAGCGCCCTCCGGCTGGGTCTGCTCCTCGCGGTGGCGGGCGCGTTCGTGCCGTCGCTGGCGTTGGTGACCGGGGTGGTCGTC
>CADDZP010000538.1 GCA_902812475.1 Actinomycetota bacterium
CCCTGGAGCACGAGCTGCCACCGCCCCCGCCGTCCACCTGGTCGGCGCCTGCCGCTGCTCAGTCGCCACGCCCTCCGACCCCGCTGACGACGCCCAGCCGAAACTGGTTGTGGGCCGCGCTCATCGGCGCCCTGATCGGCGCCCTCGTGGCCGGCGGGCTGGTCGTCGCCTTCGGCCGCAAGGCGACGACGCGAACGATCACCAGCTTCGGGCCCAACAGCAGCAAGCTCGTGACCGGCGACGTCCAGAGCGTGCTGGCCAAGGTCGAACCGGGCGTCGTCAGCATCCGTACCCAGGGCTTCAGCCAGAACGAGTTCTTCCAGCCCCTGCCCCAGCAGGGGGCGGGCACGGGCATGGTGATCACGCCCGACGGTGACGTCTTGACCAACGCCCACGTCGTCGCCGGCGCCACGAGCATCCAGGTGACCACGAGCGACAACCAGAACCACGACGCCGTCCTGCTCGGCAGCGACCCGACTGCGGACGTGGCCGTCGTCAAGGTGCAGGGCGTCAAGAACCTCAAGCCGGTCACGCTGGGGAAGTCGTCGAACCTGCGGGTCGGCGACGACGTCGTCGCCATCGGCAACGCCCTCGCCCTGCCGGGCGGTCCCACCGTCACCCATGGCATCGTCTCCGCCCTCGACCGCACCATCGACGCCGAGAACGAGCGCCTCGAGCACCTCATCCAGACCGACGCCGCCATCAATCCGGGCAACTCGGGTGGCCCGCTGGCCAACGCCGCCGGCGAGGTGATCGGCATGAACACGGCCGTGGCGGGCGAGGCCCAGAACATCGGCTTCGCCATCGCCATGGACACGGCCAGGCCGATCGCCGACAGCCTCAAGGCGGGCAAGGGCACGGTGCAGGCCGGGGCGTTCCTCGGGATCACGTCGGCGACGGTCACGACCGACATCGCCCAGCGACTGGGGCTGCCGGTGTCGAAGGGCGCCCTCGTGCGCGACGTCACGCCCGGGTCGGGCGCCGACGCCGCCGGGCTGCAGTCAGGCGACGTCATCGTCAAGTTCGGCAACGACGACGTCAGCTCGAGCGACGACCTGGGTGCCGACGTCCGCAAGCACAAGCCGGGCGACAAGGTGGAGGTGACGTGGATGCGCGGCAGCCAGAAGATCACGGCGACCGTCACGCTCGGCTCCAGAGCGAGCACCGGGGGGTAGCCCGGCGCCCGCCGGTAGGCTCGATCCATGTCCCAGGCGCCCGAAGAGCTCGAGGCTCCACGCCCACCGCAGGGGCACGTGCGCATCGTCTACCTGGGCCCGGTCGCGCCGCACTGGGAAGTGCAGTCCGAGTTCGGCGACCGCTCGGTCATCGAGGACTTCCGCCAGCGGGCACTCGCCCGGCTGCTCCTGCTGCCGCCGCACGATCCGCAGTTCCGGCGCAACCGCGAGCGGGTCGCCCGCGACGCCGAGCGGGAGGCGCTCATCCTCGAATGGGATCTCGGCATCCCCGAGGACGACGAGGTCGAGCAGGCCCAGGAGGACGCCGGGTAGGTGTCCGCCGCGGGCCTTCGGGTCCTCGTCACCAATGACGATGGCATTGCCGCGCCGGGTCTGTCGGCGCTGGCCGCCGCCATGGTCGACCTCGGCCACGACGTCGTCGTCGCCGCTCCGGCCACCGACCACAGCGGGGCCAGCTCGGCCATCGGGCCCATGGGCGGGCCCGACGGCGTGGCGGTCACATCGGTCGAGCTCGACGCCCTGCCCGACGTCGCTGCCTACGGCGTGGACGCCCCGCCCGCCCTGATCGTCATCGTCGGTCGCCTGGGCGCCTTCGGCGACGCGCCCGATGTCGTCGTCTCCGGCATCAATCCCGGGCCCAACACCGGGCGGTCGACGCTGCACTCGGGCACCGTCGGTGCCGCCCTCACCGCCGCCAACATGGGCCTGTCCGGGATGGCGGTCAGCATCGAGGCCGGCGACCCCATCCGCTTCCAGACGGCGGCGAAAGTGGCGGCCGGCGCCCTGGGCTGGGTGGCTGGCGCGCCGGCCAAGACCGTGCTCAACGTGAACGTCCCCAACCTGCCGCTGGCTGAGGTGCGGGGCGTCCGCCCGGCGCGCCTGGCGCCGTTCGGCACCGTGCGCACCACGCTCGGGGAGACCATCGACGGCCGCCTGCAGGTCGAGCTGCGGGAGACCGAGGAACAGCTCGATCCCGAGACCGACACCGCCCTCGTCGTCGCCGGCTACGTCGCCGTGACGCCGCTGGTCGGCATCCGGGCCGCGGTCGACGACGAGGCCGACGCCGCGGCCGCCGTCGAGCAGGCGCTCGGTCTCAGCCCCGCCGCAGGCTGAAGCTGAAGAAGCCGGCCTTCGGCTTCTTCTCGGGGAGGATGTCGTCGTCGTCTCGTGCCCAGCGCCGAGTGCTCGCGGGCACGAGACGACGACGACATCCTCCCCGAGAAG
>CADDZP010000539.1 GCA_902812475.1 Actinomycetota bacterium
GCACCTTGTCGGTCGGTTGGGCCTTGACGTCTTGGATCGAACCGGCCTTGACGACAGTGAGCAGGCGCTGGGTGTGGCCCTCGGGACCCTTCAGCGGAGGCGCGGCCACCGCTGCGGCCGCCGGCGGCGCACCTGCCGCAGCAGCATCGCCGCCCGCAGGCACGGCGCCGAGCGCTTCCCGGCGCTCCCTCGACCGCCGAAGGAGATGTTCAGGTACTTCGGTCACGCGCTCCTCCTCCCTACAGCGGTCCTGAGATTCCGCCGTCGAACCCCACCGGCAGCAAGCTGGCGGCGGGGACCCCAGCGACTGTCGAACGGCGAAATGCTCACTACAGCGGTCCTGAGATTCCGCCGTCCTTGCGGACGCGCCAGAAGTGGATGGCCATGAAGATCACGGTGACGAACGGGAACAGCAGTACGTGGAGCACGTACCAGCGCAGCAGCGTGTCGGTGCCGATCTCGACGCCGCCCAACAGCACGAACTTGACCTGCTGTCCGAAGACCGGCGTGTAACCCATCATGTTCGTGCCGACGGTCACCGCCCACAGGGCCAGCTGGTCCCACGGCAGCAGGTAGCCGGTGAAGGAGAGCAGCAGCGTGAGCGTCAAGAGGATGACGCCGATGACCCAGTTGAACTCGCGTGGTGGCTTGTACGCCCCGTGGTAGAAGACCCGGGCCATGTGCAGGAACACCGACAGCACCATGAGGTGGGCCGCCCAGCGGTGCATGTTCCTGACGAGTAAGCCGAACGCCACGCTCGTCTGCAGGTTCTGGATGTCGTTCCAGGCCTGCGCCGACGTGGGCCGGTAGAAGAACATCAGGAAGATGCCGGTGACCGTGAGAATGATGAACAGGAAGAAGGACAGGCCGCCCAGGCAGAGCGTGTAGCTGACCTTCACCGCGTGCCGCTTCACCTTCACCGGATGCAGGTGGTACAGCAGGCTGTTCATGATCACGTAGGACCGGTTCCTCGGGCTGTCCGTGTAGCCCTTGCGGAAGATCGATCCGGGTCGGAAGATCGCCGTCCACGCCTGCGAACCGCGGACGCGGTCGCCGACCTCCACCATGCGGTCGCCGAACGTGCGGTGACCGTTGCCGGTGCCGTTGCCGTTGCCCGGCCGGCGTGCCATCCCTAGAACCTCATCCCGTAGGCGTAGCCGTGGTTGTTGTCGCGCTGGTGGGGATCACCGTCGCGGGGCGCCGGACCGGTCTTGCCCAGGATGATGACGCCCGTCGGGCACCGGTCGACACAGAGGGCGCACCGGGTGCAGACGTCCTCGTCGATGACGAAGACCACATGGTCCTCGGGGTCGATCCCGGGCTCGGCGGTGTTGACCGCCTCGGCCACCGTTTCCGGGGAGAGCATGTGGATGCACTTCCACGGGCAGATGTCGACGCAGCCCTCGCACATGATGCACTCGGACTGGTCGATGTGGATGAACTGCTTGGGCTTGACCGCCTTCTGCAGCTCCTCGGGCGCGACCTCCTGCAGGACGTACTCACCGGGGAAGGACGGCAGCGGCGGGTTGGCGTCTGTCTTGGGCATGCGTCCTCCTTCAGACCTTGACCATGGGCCGGCCGAACATCGAGGTCCTCGCCACCTCGGTCGTCTCCACGGGCTTGCGGCCACGTTTCTGGATGGCGATCCACAGCGCGACGTGGGCCACGAGCATCACGATGTAGATCGTGGCGGCGATGATGTCGCGCAGGGCCTGGAACGACACGATGATTCGGCCCCGTCCGGCCGCTGCCTCGACGGCGGCGTTGGAGCCGGTGAAGAAGATCGGCCACTTGGCCGACACGGCGAACCAGATGCGGTCGGGCCTCCACAGCAACTGGTTGTCCGCCCACTTCAGCCACTCGTTGGGCACCACGCCGTACCCCACGAGCATCAGCGCGAAGACGAATGTGGCTCCGACGATGGCTTCGCCCCACGTCAGCGGGGTGCCCGGGGGCCTCCGGCGGGCGACAGCAAACACGATGGCGAGCATGACGAAGAAGATGAACAGCGCAACGAAGAACTCGAGGCGCACGGGATAGCCCAGTACGAGGCCGACGACGACCGGGACGCCGACGAACAGCACGAGCAGGAAGCCGACGAAGGTCAGCACGCCGAGCATGCGAAGGAGCTGGGCCCTGTCGCGCACTCCCCTTCACCTCCTCGCAGACCTCGTGAACGCGCTCACATTCTAACCGGACGCCTACGGAACCCGGCAAAGTCGGCCGTGGCGCGTTCTACCACGGCATTTCGATGAGTCACATATCGGCGGCTTGGTTGGCGCCGGACGTCCCCGCGTAGATTGCTGGCCGCATGGCCCAGGTGCCCGAGTACCTGCTGCAGCGCTCCCGCGAGCGGCGAGCCGCGCTCGGGCTGCCCCCGTACGGGAGCGCCGAGGGGGCGGCGCCCGCGGCCCCCGCC
>CADDZP010000540.1 GCA_902812475.1 Actinomycetota bacterium
GCTCGTAGCGCGTCAGGTCTCCGGCAGCGTCGCCGCCTTCGTCGCGGAGATGAACCGCACGGCGCGGGCGTTGGGGATGTCGCACACGACCTACACCGATCCGAGCGGATACGACGACGGCACGGTCTCGACGGCCCTCGACCAGCTGCGGCTGGCGCAGGTCGTGGCGGGGAACCGGACGCTCGCGGCCATGATGGCCACCCGCAGCCACTGGCTCCCGGTCGCCGGTGAGGTGACCAACACCAACGGCCTGCTCGGCCACGACGGGTTCGTCGGCATGAAGACCGGCTCCGACGAGGCGGCCGGCGGCTGCCTGATGTTCCGAGCCGTCTGGCCCACCGCGAGCGGCAGCCGATCGCTGATCGGCGTGGTGCTCGGGCAGCGAGGAGACAACCTGATCGCCGCGGCGCTGTCCGCGGCCGAGCAGCTGGCCGACCGCCTGTCGCCCTCCGCCCGAGGTGGCCGCCCGGGCCAACCGGGCCTCTCGGCACCCGCCGGGACGTATCGCCGGCATATCGAAAAGCGCATACGCGCTCGCAACGCCGCGCCGCGTTGACTGACGGCATGCTCCACAGCGCACCATCGCTCGCGCCCTCGCCCGTCGCGGGCGTCCGGGCAGTGGGAATCACGGTCTACGGATGCGAGCACGACGAGGCGCAGTTGTTCCGGGAGACGGCGCCTCGCTTCGGCGTACTGCCCTTCGTCACGGAGGAACCGGTGTCGGAGGCCACCGTCGACCTGGCGGTCGGCAATCGATGCATCAGCGTCGGCCACAAGTCCCAGATCACCAGCGCCACGCTGCGTGCGCTACGCCGGGTCGGCGTGACGTACATCTCCACGAGAAGCGTCGGATGCAACCACATCAACGTCGGATACGCCGAGAGCATCGGCATCTCCGTCGGCACCGTCGCCTACTCGCCCGACAGCGTGGCCGATTACACGCTGATGCTGATGCTCATGGCGGTCCGGCATGGCAAATCCATGATCCGGCGTGCCGATCTCCACGACTACAGGCTCGGCGCGGTACGCGGGAAGGAGCTGCGCGACCTGACCGTCGGAGTGATCGGCACGGGACGCATCGGCACCGCCGTCATGGACCGGCTGCGAGGGTTCGGCTGCCGGGTCGTGGCCCACGACACCCGTCCGAGGCCGGGTGTCGCTCACCTTCCCCTCGACGACCTGCTCGCGCGGAGCGACATCGTCACGCTCCATACGCCGCTCACCCCCGCCACACACCATCTGCTGAATCGCCGGCGCATCGAGCAGATGAAGCCGGGCGCGTTCGTCGTCAACACCGGCCGCGGCGCGCTGCTCGACACCGACGCCCTGCTCTGCGCCCTGGAGGGCGGCAGACTGGGGGGAGCGGCACTGGACGTCCTCGAAGGAGAGGAGGGGATCTTCTACGCCGACTGCCGGAACAGGCCCGTGGGCAGCGAGTCGCTGCTGCGGCTACAGGCGCTGCCGAACGTGATCGTCAGTCCGCACTGCGCCTATCACACCGACCACGCCCTGCGCGACATGGTCGAGAACTCCATCGTCAACTGCCTGGAATTCGAGGCAGCATGGGTGGGTTGAGGATCGGGATAGTCTTCGGCGGGAGCGGCGAGGAGCATCCCATCTCGGTCAAGTCGGCGCAGCAGGTGGCACGGCACCTCGACACCGACAAGTACGAGCCGCTCTACATCGGGATCACCAGGAGCGGTGCATGGATGCTCTGTGACGGCCCCGAGGCGAACTGGGACAACGGCGGCGGCCGGCCGGCGGTGCTCTCGCCCGACAGGGACGCGCGCGCCCTGCTCGTCCTCGAGCAGGGGCGCTACGAGGCGATCGGCTTGGACGTCGTGTTTCCCGTCCTGCACGGGAAGCTCGGCGAGGACGGTGCGATCCAGGGTCTGCTGGAGCTCTCCGGCATCCCCTACGTGGGCTGCGACGTCCAGAGCTCCGCCCTGTGCATGGACAAGTCCCTCGCCTACACCGTCGCGAAGAGCGCGGGGATCGCGACCCCGACCTTCTGGGCCGGATCGGCGCACGAGGACATCGATCCCGACCAGTTCACCTATCCGGTGTTCGTCAAGCCGGCCCGCTCGGGCTCGTCCTTCGGCGTCAGCAAGGTGGCCACCAGGGAAGAGCTGCCGAGTGCGGTGAAAGCCGCACGAGAGTACGACACGAAGGTGCTGGTCGAAGAGGCGGTCGCCGGCAGCGAGGTCGGATGTGCCATCTTGGGCAACGACGGGGACTTGATCGCGGGCGAGGTGGACCGCATCGCCCTGTCCCATGGCTTCTTCAGGATCCATCAGGAAAGCCGGCCGGAAACGGGCTCCGACAACGCGACCGTAACGGTTCCCGCGGACATCCCGGCAGAGTCGCGCACGCGCGTCCAGGAGACGGCGAAGCGCGTGTATCGCGCCCTGGGATGCC
>CADDZP010000541.1 GCA_902812475.1 Actinomycetota bacterium
CGCCATCCACGTGCGCATGGGCGCCGACGTCTGGCTGGCACGCAGCCGTTTGCTGTGGGGCCGGTTCCTGCTCAACGGCGACGGCGAACGGGCTCGGGCTGTCGAACTGCTCACCAGCGCCCGCGAGCTCGCCGACCGCATGGGCTCAGACGATGTCCACGAGGCGGCCGACGAACTCCTCTCGTCGCTGACGTAACGCTCAGCCCTGCTGCGCGCCGAAGGCCTCCACCCGCTTCTGCATCTCCTCGGGGGAGACGTCCTCGACGTGGGTCATGACGTCCCAGCGGTGCCCCCACGGGTCCTCGAACTGGCCGGCGCGGTCGCCGTAGAACTTGTCCTCGACGGGCTGGGTCTCGGTGGCGCCATTGGCGAGGGCGTCCTTGAACGTCTTGTCGACGTCCTCGACGTAGACGACCAAATTCACCGTGGTGTTCCCGACCTTCTTGGGATCGACGAAGTTCATCTCCGGCGACGTGTCGGCCATCATGATCACCGAGTCGCCGATCCCGATCTCGGCGTGGCCGATGCGACCGCCGGGCCCGGGCATGCGGAAGCGCTCTTCGGCGCCCAGGACCTTCTTGTAGAACTCGATGGCGTCGGCCACGCCGTCGATCGCCAGGTAGGCGGTGACCCGGGGGTAGTTGTCGGGGATGGGCTTCACTGCCGCCATGGAGGCTCCTCCTCTTTGTGTTCGTAGCCGGTAGTAGCCACATCCTGCACCCGAAAACCGGCCACCTGCTGACCGGTTCGGCGCCTTCGTTTTGCGGTCGAGTTCGACGACCGAAACAGCGATTGCGTTATTTGCGCGCCAAACGCAGCCGATAGCGAGGTCGTGGCGAGATACACAACGGGTGGGGCGCCGAAGCGGCGCGGTCCAAGGCCGAGCGGCTCATGAAATTCGCCGACAACTGCGAGAAGGGCGACGAAGGCGAACGGGCGACAGCGGGCCTGCTGGAGCAGCTTCCGGGCTCATGGACCGTTCTGCACAACGTCTACATCCCCGGCCGCCGCTTCAACATCGACCACGTCCTGATCGGGCCCGGCGGCGTCTTCGCCTCGACTCGAAGAACTACTCGGGGCGGGTGACCGTCAAGAGCGGCACCATGTCGAGCAACGGCTACCGGCGAGCCAACGAACTAGCCGCGGCGCGGGAGCACGCGGAATGTCTGAGCGAAGTGCTCGGCATCCTCGTCCGACCCCTGCTGTGCATCCACACGGCGCAACTACCCGACACTCACTTCGTGGTCGACGGGATCGACGTGCTTGCGCCCGCCCAACTGATTGGCTGGCTCCGCAGTCTCCTGCCTGCGCTGCTCGACATGGAGATCATCGCCGTGCGCACAGCAGCGCGCTCGAAGCTGGACGTCCGCGACGTTCCCGCACCGGTGACCGACCCGGAACCGCACGAGAACACCGGAACCGGTGGACCGCGGCAGTCCCCGCCGCTCCGACCCGGGCCACCGAACGGGTCACTGCCGCCGCCTGAGCGATGGCGACGATCGCCACCGGAACCGCCGAGCCCGCGTCCGTCCCACGCTCGGCCGAAACGGAGCGCCAAGAGCCGCCGTCGAGAGAAGCTCGTCGTCGAAGCTCTCACCTCATTTGCGGTCCTCGCCGTGGCCGCAGTTTGGCTGCCTCATGCAGTGCAGTCGACGCAGCGAAAGTACGCCACGCCGCCTACAGCGGTCGCCTCGGCGACGGGGCCGTCACAGCCTCCCGCGCTGCAGTCCGGGTCGTTCTCGTGTGCGGGCCGCGGGCATGGGTGGACGCTCACGGTGCCGCCCGCCGGTTCAGGGACGTACCAGGTGCAGTGGTCATTGGCGCCTGACGGTCCGTGGACGACGACGACGTGGCAGCCCGGCTCGCCGCTCAACGTCGGCGGCCTGCCGTCCGGAGGACGGGTCTTCCTTCGGGCGGAGGCGGCCGGCGCAGCGGCAGACGCCCCCGAATCGATGGCCATGCAGAAGACGCCCAGCCAATCCTGCTGAACCACGCAGCCCCATTGCGGCCTGACGTGCGTACATTGGATCGTGGAGAACGATGTACGAGCAGATTGCTGAGAACAAGAGGCGAGCGGTGCTGTATGCCGTCGTCTTCTTCTTCATGTGGGCGGCCATCGGGGCGATCGTGGGGTGGATCGCGGTGGCCGTCTCGGCCTCGCGCACGCCCGGGAGCTCGCCGAACTACCTCGGCGCTGTCGCCGTGGGCATCGTGATCTTCGCCGTCCTCGCCCTGATCGGCATCGCCTACTCGGTGACGTCAGGTACGCACCTGGTCCTCGCCGTGTCCGGCGCCCACCCTGCCGACCCCGACCAGTACCGCCAGCTCCACAACCTGGTCGAGGAGCTGGCCATCGGCGACGGCCTCCCCAAGCCCGCCGTCTACGTCATCGACGATCCCTCCCCCAACGCCTTCGCC
>CADDZP010000542.1 GCA_902812475.1 Actinomycetota bacterium
TCGAGGGCGTGAAACTCGAAGTGCTCCTCGAGCCAGGCGGTCTCGAGCGGAGTCGGGCGCTCGATGTTGACCCAGCGCAGGCTGGAGCCCTGAACCGTCTGTACCTGAGGCTGGCGCTCGCGCGGCTCAGGCGGTGCGGCGAGCTGGGCGCCGCGCTGGCGGCGCAGCCTCGGCTTCGGGAGGCTCGGCATCTGCGTTCTCGCTCGCTCGCGGGGCCATGGTGATCCCGAAGGGTACGCCACGCAGAGGACCACGCCGGGCGGTCGGTTGCCGCGCTCCGGTTAGTGGTGGTGATGGTGGTGCTTGTGCTTCTTTTTGACCTTGACGGTCTTCGCGGGCGAGGTCGCGTCCTCGCAGACCGGCGGCTCGTCGACCACCGCCCGGAATGTCGTCTTCTTGGCGACCTTGAGCTTCGCCGAGTAGTTCGATTCGGCATACGGTCCCCCCGCCGAGGTGCCCGTTGTCGCGATCGTTTCGAAGGCGCCGTTCTGTCTGCGCTGGATCTCGACGGTTTGGCCATCTGCGCAGGTCGCGGGATCGGCCGGCGCGCTCACGGTCCCCGACAGGGTCGCCTTCTTTCCCTTTTTGACCTTCTTCGGCGCGTTCAGCGTGATGGTGCGCGCAACCGTGTCAACGAACTCGATCGCGTCCAGGGCCTGGACGAATCCCGACCGGAAGCCGAGCTCGCCGGTCGTCGTGTTGATCGTCATCAACTTGCTGAACCCGCCTGCACCGCCGCTCTGGCTGTCGACGCCGAAGAGAGTCCCCGCTGAGTCGAACGCGAGCGCGGCGACGGTGTTCCCCCGGGTGCCGGTCATCGTTGGGCCCGCGGTCACCGCGCCGGTCGCCGGATTGACCGTGTACAGCGGGCCGTTGTCTCGTTTGATCGCGGCGAACAGCGTGCCCGTGGGGCCGAACGCGACTCCTGAGCCGGAAGTGCTGGTCGCAGCGTTGCCGACGACCGTCGCGGCCCCGGTCGCCTTGTCGATCGTCACCAGGTCATCGGTGTGCTCGCTCCAGCCGAAGAGCGTCCCGTCGCTGCGGAAGGTGATGTCGGCAACCGGATCGCTCGTCGCGGGCAGGAGGTCTCCGATCAGCGTGCCGGCTCCGGTCCGCTCGTCGACCGTGAGTAGGAAGCCGGGGTTGGTGAGGTCTTGGGCACCGGTGACGCCGTAGAGGACCCCGGTCGTGGGGTCCTCCGCGAGGCCGGTCACTGAGAATCCGATTTGGCCGACATCGTCGGTGACGTTTCCCGTCGCCGGGTCGATGACCAGCAGATCCGAGACCCGTCCGCCCGCGCCGTCTGCGCCATAGAGCACCTCGCCAGAGGCGGAGGCCGCTGGCAGCAGGAATGCGGCGGCTGCGGTCAGCGCCGTCAGCAAGCGCGCGGCCGACATGCTCACTTCTCCTTCTTCACCTTGACGGTCTTCACGGGCGAAACCGCGTCGCTGCAAAACGCCGGCGCGCCGGTGGTCTCGGCGCGGAACTTGGTCCTCTCCGTGACCCTCTGGGCATTGGAGTAGGCGCCCGCTGCATCGGTGGTGACCACCGCGGCCGTCTCGAATGTGCCGTTGCTGAGTCGCTCGATCTGAACCGGCTGGTTGGCGGCGCAATCAGCCGTCGCGGCCGAGCTGATCGTCCCCTTCAGCTTCACCTTCTTGCCGTGCTTGACCTTCTTCTTTGCCGCCAGGCTGATCGATCGCGCCTGTTCGTCGACGAACTCGATCGCGTCAAGCGCCTGCACGCCGCGAGCACGGAAGCTCAGCTCGCCGGTCGAGGTGTTGATGGTCATCAGCTTGCCGAAACCGCTGGCACCGCTGAAGTTCCCGATCACGCCGAACAGGCTTCCGGCGTCGTCGAAGGCGAGGGCGTTGATGGCGTTGCTGGTCAAACCGTTCATGGTCGGGCCCGGCGTGACGGTGCCGGTTGCCGGATCGGCCGTGTAAAGCACGTCGTCCGCTCCGAGGGGCGTCACGAACAGGGCGCCGCTGGGAGCGAAGGCGGTGCCATTGCCGTATGTCGACGAAAGCCCGGAGTTGCCGACGACCGTCGCGGCTCCGGTCGCCTTGTCGATCGTCACCAGGTCGTCGGTCTGAGAACTCCAGCCGAACAGTGTTCCGTCGCTTCGGAACGTGATGTCGTTGGCGCCCCTGTTTGTCGCCGGGATCTCGTCACCGATCAGCGTCCCTGCGCCGGTGCGCTCATCGATCTTGATCAGGAAGCCCGGGTTGGTGATGTCGTTGCCACCCGTGACTCCGTAGAGGATCCCTGTGGTCGGGTCCTTCGCGAGGCCGGTGACCGAGTAGCCGATCGCACCGACGTGCTCCACGACCCCGCCCGTCGAGGGATCGAGTACGAGGAGGTCCGCCGGCCTCGCGAAGGACCCGACCACAGGGATCCTCTACGG
>CADDZP010000543.1 GCA_902812475.1 Actinomycetota bacterium
CGTCGTCGTCGGGCCGGCCGGCTCGGCCCGACTCGTAGGTCAACGCGCCGACGGCCTCAAGTCGGCGTAGGGACTGGGCCACGCGGCGCGCGACAAGCCGGCGCTTCCTTGCGCGCTCCGCCGGTGGCAGGTCATCCGGCGGGAGCGGCCACGCGGCGAGCCGTGCGATCTCGACGAGCGCCACCCGATCCTCGATCCGGCTCCAGAGCGCTGTGAGCTCGACCACGACCAACAGCACCGACCAGTCGCGTGGCTCGAGCTCGGCCGCCCGCTGCCGAGCGGCGCCGATGCTCGCCCTGCCGGCCTCAAGCGCCAGCTTGTAGGGCACGCGGGCCCGGTCGTCGCTCACCGTGTGGTCTGAGGCCCGACACGATCCATTGCCGCCACCTACGCCGCGCCCTGCACGAACTCGGCCAGGGCATCGGCGGGGATGCGCCGGCACTTGCCGACCTTGATGCTGCGGAGCTCGCCCGATGCGACGAGCCGTTCGACGGTGCTGCGGCCGAGCTGCAACAGTTCGGCGGCCTGGTTCACCCGGTAGAGGAGCGGCGGGCCGAGCGCGGGATCGGTGGCCTCCCGTGGGGCGTCCTGGTGCTTCTTGGGCATGCCACCCATGGTGAATGCCGCCGACGGCGGGCGGTAGGGAAGGAACCGTTGTGTCCGGGCGAACCCCGCCTTCGTGGCCTTGTGTCCGGCCCTGAGACGTGAGCCTTCAGACTCCGACCATCCACCTCGCTGTCACCGCTGAGCGCGAGAGTCACCGCATGGCGAAACGTCGGACGCTCGCACGGACTCTCCAAGAGGAGCTTGTCAGTCGGGACATCACTCAGCAGCAGCTCGCCGACGAGCTCGGCGTATCACGCACCACGGTGCACGACTGGCTCGCTGGGGCGCGACCAACCGACGAGACGTACCGCCGGCTCGTTGACCACTTCGGCGAACGACTCCCGACGATCACGACGCAAACCGAGCGTCTCCGCGAGCGGGGGCGTGACCCCGAGCACCTCCGTCGTCTACACGCTGCCGGCCACTCACCCGAGGCCAGGGCGAAGGCCGCGTCGACCCAACGCGGTCGACCGAAGCGGAAGGCTGGCCCTACCGATCGACGCCGCGACGCTGGGCCGCGGCTCGGGCAGTTGGCTCGATCAACACGCGGCCGTGCTCTGCAGGCCCTAGGCAAGTACCGACGCAGTCACCCTGACCTCGGCCTCGAAGGGCTCCGTGCGGAGTGTGCTCGCGTCGCTGCCTCGGTAGACCTGCCGCCAGCCTCGGTGTGGGCGGTGTGGGCTCCGAAGCTCAAGCAGTGGGGCGTCCGCGAGACCGGTCGCCGCGCGCTGCACGAGCGATACGACCGCGTGCTGGGTCTCGAGGCCGCCTGGTCTGGCCCCGTCGACGCGCGCTTCTACGCGTGGGCCGCGCCCCAGGTCGGCATGCTCGACACTGACGGCGACAACCTGCGTCGCTGGCGAGTCCGGTACGAGCGGAGCCAGGCCGCACTGCTTTCTCGCTCAGACGACGACCGGGTCACGATCCCGGCGGCCGCCGCGATCAGCGGGTACACCCGGTCGGCGGTCTGGCTCATGGTGAACGAGGAACGCCTGGCCGCAGCCTTCGAGCGTGGTGTCTGGTGGATCGATCGCACCGACGTCGAGCGGCTGGCTGCGGCCCCTGACCCGGCCGAGGTCACGGCGGCGGCCGCAGCCAAGGCACTCGGGATCACGAGGAAGTCGGTGAGTCGCCTCGTCAAGCGTGAGCGACTCGTTGGGCGGCTGGTGAAGGGTCGACTCGTCGTCGACGGTGAGTCGCTCGCAACCCTCGCCTCGTCGGAGCGCAACGCGGCGCGAAGGTTCGTAGCGGCCCGTTGACCACCTATCTGACCACCAGAGCGCCACGCGGTCAGAGGGTGCCTGAGGATTAACCGCCGAGCGGCAACGCTCTGACCTGCGACGACAGGGCATGGTGGGTCGCTGTGCGGGAACCGCCGCTGCATGACGCGCAAGGGGTCACAGGTTCGAGTCCTGTACGGCCCACCGGAAATGCGCTGGTCAGACACCCATGGCCCCTGGCGGGGCCACCCGTTGAGGGATGAAACTCGTGGTGTGTCGCCCGGAGAGGCCGCTACCGCTTATTGGTGCCGCGAGCCCGAAGGTCAGACCGGTCCGGGAGCCTGCAGGCACCCTTGATTGTTGCTGCGAGCACGTGTCTCAGAGTCTTTGATCACGCAGCTCCCGGTGGGCGGAACGTCCGATACGCCGAACATGGGGAGGTGGGGTTGTGGACGTGATCGTGGAGCGTTGCGGGGGTCTCGACGTGCACAAGAAGACGGTGATGGCCTGCGTGCGGTCCCCGGACGGCAAGGGCGGTCGGGCCAACCAGGTCCGGGAGTTCTCCACC
>CADDZP010000544.1 GCA_902812475.1 Actinomycetota bacterium
TTGACGAGCTTCACCGCGAAAGCAGCGCTGTCACGTGCGTCGGTCGTCGTCGTGCAGTCACCCGCCGCCGCCGCGGACGTCAATCGACTCGTGCCTCACAAGCGGTTCGAGACTGCGGTCGTCCCGAATTGGATCGACGCCGACGCCTTCCCAGTGACGAGTCGTACGAACGACGTCCGGCGCTTCGTCTACCTGGGCTGGCTCGAGACCTTCAAGGGCATCCCTGAACTCCTCGACGTCGCGACCGAGCTCCACGAGAACGGAGAGACGTTTGAACTGTGGCTGTGCGGTGGCGGGAGCATGCGCACCGAGGTCGCCGAAAGGATCGCCAGACTCGGACCGAACAGCCCCGTCAAGTACCTAGGGTGGGTCCCAGAGGAGGAGAAGCGCCGCCTTCTCGCCCAGTCCGATGTACTCGTCCATCCCTCACACAGCGAAGGCATGCCGAACGCCGTGCTCGAAGGGATGGCAGCCGGTCTTGCGATCATTGCGTGCCGGATTCCAGGCGTCGAAGCGTTGATTGGTGCCGACGACGCGCTCCTCATCGGCGCAGGTGACCGACGCGGACTACGCGAGGCGATGGCGGCGCTGATCGCTGATCCCTCACTGGCGGCGCGGCTCGGCGCGAGGGCCCGCGCCCGCGCAACCGCGAACCACGACGTCGAGAGAGCCGCCTGCCAGCTCTTGGCGCTCGTTGCCGGCCGTGGCTGAACCTTCGTCACAACGGCCATCGAACGTCTGGCTCCTGAGTTACGCGTTCCCGCCCGGGAGCGGCTCCGGCGGCGTGCGAGCCGAGGGGCTCGCCCGTCTCCTGTCTGAGCGCGAGTGGAACGTCACGGTTCTCACCGCGGGAGGCGAGCCACGGGACGCACCCGGTCCTGTGGTCGTCGTAGTTCGCTCACCGGTGGATGACGTGGTGTCCGACTGGAGCCGTGTGTCGGGACGTGCGTCGCCTGCCCATCGGCGTCGGGCGAGCATTCGGGCAATCGTCGCCCGGCTGCTCTGGCCGGATCGTCAGGTCTTGTGGCTGCCCGGAGCGGTTCTCCGGGGCCTGCGCGAGGCGGCCACCCATGGGCGTCCGGATGTCATCTACTCGACCTCGCCGCCGGCATCTCTGCACGTCGGGGCGCGCCTCCTTGCCTTCTTGTTGCGGCGGCCGTGGATCGCGGAATACCGCGACCTGTGGTCCCTCAACCCATACAGCGACCGGGGCAAATTCGCCCGCTGGGCCGAGAGGCGCATCATCCGGTCTGCGTCGGCAGTCGTCTGCGTCACAGATGAGGCCTCGGCAACGCAACGCGACGCCTTTCGGTGCGCGGTGACGACCATTCCGAGCGGGGTCGACGAACGTCTCGTCCAGACGAGCGGCCAGAAGGGAGCTGCGTCGCCACGCACCCTCCTACATACCGGCGTGTTCTACAGGGGTACACGCGCTCCAGTAGGCGTTCTTCGAGCGATCAACCGCCTCGCGGAGGAGGGACTCACGCCGGACGACCTTCGCTTCGTCGCGTACGGACCGGATTCGTCAGTCGCTTCTGAGCTGGCCAGCGCGCTCGGCGTTGCACACTTCGTGGAAGCCCGGGGAGCCATCAGTCGGACGGCTTCCATCGAGGCGCAACGCGTCGCGAGTGCGCTGGTTGCCACGACGCGGTTCGACCCTTCCGAGGTAGTAGTGGCGCCGGCGAAGCTGTACGAGTACGTGGCCGCCCGCCGTCCAATTCTCGTTACGGGGTGCGCCGGAAGCGAGGTCAACCGGATACAGGAGCTGTGCGACATTCCATTTGGCGTCTTTGGCGACGATGCCGTCGAGGAGATTGCGCAGTGGATCAAGTCGCATGTGCTTTCGTCGGATACGAGCGCCGGCGGCGGGGCGGTGCCGTATGCGCTGACGCAATCGCGTATGGCCGATGATGTGGCCCGCGTGCTGCAGCGGGTCACCGCGGCGCGAGCGGGCGCCAAGGCCGCGAATACGCTCGATTCATGAGCCGATTCTCCTTTGGCAAGAACTGGCAGCGGTACTTGAGGGGGCTCGACGACGAAAAGGTCGACGCTGCCATCGAGAGCCTGCGGAGCTGGCTGGGGTCTCTAAGCGGCATGACCTTCTGCGACGTCGGGTGCGGGAGCGGATTGTTTTCCTATGCCGCGGCGCGTCTGGGCGCTTCGGTGCGTTCGTTCGACTACGACCCCGACTCCGTGGCGGCGGCACTGTCACTGCGGGATCGCCCCGAGGTCTCGAGCGCCAATTGGGAGATCTCGCAGGGCGACGTGCTCGACAAGACGTTCATCAGCGGCCTCGGCACCTTCGACGTCGTCTACGCGTGGGGGGTTCTTCACCATACGGGCGACCTCCATCAGGCACTCGCGAACGTCACACTTCTCGTGAAGTCTGGAG
>CADDZP010000545.1 GCA_902812475.1 Actinomycetota bacterium
GTGTAAGTCCGAACCGGCGCGCGCGGCTTCCGCTCCCAGGTCCGCCCATCACATTCCCCGCGAACCGCTGGCGATGCGCGGCGGGCACGGTACCGTCACCTGGATGGACTTCGCGCGTGGCGACGTGATGACGTTGTTGTACTCACAGCGCCGACTGATCGTTGTTGATAGTGACGAGGCAGTAGAGCTCGTTCAGCGAGGGGCGAGCGAGAAACCAGAGCCGGCAGTTCCGCGGTATACCCCGACCAACTTCGCACTGCCGCGGAACGCCACATTGGGGGGCGCTATTGCTGCCGGGGTAGCCGCCGGAGTCGCTGAGGTCGTCGTTCACGAGGCCTTTCAGCTTTGGAAGGCACGGAAGCAAGCCGATCAGACGAATCTGCCGATCCTCGTCGTCACGAACAGCCAAGCTGCGAATCTGAGATTTCCCGAAGGACACCCTCTCCCAAATGTCGTCTATGCAGGGGATCCCAGGGTCGCGGGCAATTACTACCCGGTCAGCAGCTTTCATCGTGTCATGTTCGATAGCAAGGCAGCGGAAGCCATCCGTCTTCTTGTTGGCCTCGCTGCGACGGAGATCTCCATCGAGTACGTCGAGGGATTCGATCAGGGTGCGGGCGTGGATTTCTCGATTTCTGCGCCCGTCAGCGCGGGCGTCGAGATGGATAGCAGTGTCAGCCGCACGAAGACGGCCAGTTCACGGGCGAAGGCCACAATGAAGCTGTCGCCGACCGGGCCGGCGGAGATTCCGAACGACCTCGTTTGGTTTCGGTCGGAACCCTTCTGGCAGGTGGTCGCCACCGGTCGGCTTGAGGGAGGGCTTCGAGACTTCTCCATTGAGGTGAGCTACACGGACGACCTTGGCATCAACGCCAGCCTCAGGGCGAAGATCGCTGACGTAGGCCTAGAACTCGGGGGAAAGTTCACGGAGTGTCGCGAGACGACTTGGAAGCTGAGCGGCACATTCGCCGAGCAGTCGCCGCCGGAAGCAACATCGGCGTAGTCCGCCGCTTCACCAATTGGGCCCGGCGCCCGTCCCGCGGCGCCCGCTTCACGCATTAGCGATCTCACCCCTCCATAAGGGCGCAGCCTCGAGCCAGCTACACGTCTGGGTGGGCGACTTCGCCTGAGACATACCGAACGACGGCCGTCGGCGCGCCGGGTGCGACGTGGGAGGTCGCGGAACGTGTGCCTATATCGAGGTGAGACAGTGCCACCGATGTGCCGTTGGAGGGCGCTCGCGATCGTGAGCCGCCCGAGCGAGACGTAGGCACAAGAGGGTGCCAACGGCGGTCAACTCGTAGCCCTCGCCGTTGCGCCCGATTGGGGGGAGCGGCGAGACTTCGAGCGCGAAGCAGGAAGGAGTGCCAGCATGGCGATGAGTCTGAGATGGCCGGCCTCGCGCTCCAAGAGGAGCGGCAATTGCCCAGAGTGTCGGTGCGGCGAGGGCAAGCTGGAACCGCGAGGAGCTCTGACCCTGGATGGTGTCGAGTTCTACCGAGTCACCTGCGACTGCTGCGGCTACACCACGCTCTATGACATGAGCGTCGCACGGAGCACTCCGTATCGGGGACTGAGACCGAGATACTGCCGGGGGATGACTGATCGGTCCGCTCCAACCGCGGAGTCCTGATCGTCGTTGCGGAACCCCACTTATCGAGTCGCCAGCGCATGCACGACGCGTGAGGCAAGCTCCGCAGCGACGTCATCGGCACCGGTGACGACCGCAGTTAGGCCGGCGCTCTCGTCGCCGGGCAGTGTCAAAGTCGTCGGGCCGCTCATCGGGATTGTGGCGCTGCTCCGACTTCCCACGACCTCCGGTCGTCCGAGCGTGACGCTGCGAGCGCCGGGAACGGCGAGGCTAGGAACGACCGCGACTTCGGTGTCGCCGATTGCCTCGCCGAGGGTTCGGCCGGCGAGCGCGACGAGAGGGGCGATCGCTGCACTGAGGGACCGAACGTCGACGACGGCGCCGAAGTTGTCTCGGCGTAGACCTGCCCACGCGCAAATCTCCCCGCTGGGCTGGACGGCTACGCCTTCGACATCGCCGCCCTGAGCCTCATCGATCCACGTCCTCCTGCCACGCCGTTCGGCGACGGTCGCGGTAACGCTGCCATCCGCCTCGGTGGAGACGTCGATTCCCGCCGCATGGCCTATGCCGCCGAAGTCGCGGAGGACCCGAGGCACGATCTCGCCGACGGCCCGGAGACGGGAGGTGCTCAGGGGCCGGTCGACAGGTGTGAGGTAGACCTCCAAGCCCGGCGAGCCGAAGCCAGCAAACTGGTCTCGAGGGTTTGGTGGGGTGCGCCAGTGAACATCCACCGGGCCGGCAACCGGCGTGAAGACCAACCCGCCGGTTGCTGCGGGCAGGTTGCGGAGCGCTCTGCCCGTC
>CADDZP010000546.1 GCA_902812475.1 Actinomycetota bacterium
GCCCTCGCCCGTCCCAGACGCGGTGAAGAACTCGTTGAGGTCGAACTCGTCGAACTCTCCGCCGCTCGCGATTGCGAGTAGCTCGTCCGGCATCTGATAAGTCAGCAGGCGCAACTGCGGCAGCGCGCCGTACGGGTTCCACTTGCCGGGATTCTTCGCCGCGAACTCCGCCTTGGCGCGCTGCTCGTCGGTGTACGTCCAGTTGAAGATCTGCTCCTCGATGAACTCGCCCGTGGCCAGCGCCTTGAACGGTGTGCCGGAAAGGTAGAGGTACGCCTTGGTCGTGATCGGGAGGAACTCGGTCTCCTTCTCCGAGAGTACACTGAGGTCTTCGTTCACCTGCTCCAGGCCGACGGCGTACTCGAGCTTTGCCTCCTTCTTCGCGACCGCGTCATCCTCGCCCTCGAAGAGCTCTTTCGCAGTCTCCCGCCATGCGCCGAAGTGGTACTCGTCGAACACCACGAGATCCCACTCCTCCTCATGGATCCATTCGTTCTTGGGCTTGATATTCCCGGCCTCGTCGCGCCCCAGGAGGTCCTGAAAGGAACCGAAATAGACGACCGGCGTCTTTCGGCTGATCGTGGTGGGATCCCTGTCGGAGTTACGGGAGAGATATTGCCAACCGTCGAAGTCCACGTGCGATTCGAGGTCGGTCTGCCAGGCGTCCTCCACAGCGGGCTTGAACGTCACCACAAGCACGCGCTTGGCGCCCAGCTTCCGGGCGAGCTGGTAGGTGGTGAAGGTCTTGCCGAAGCGCATCTTCGCGTTCCAGAGGAACCGCGGGACGGCGTGCATGTCCTCCTTCCAGATCGAGTGGAAGTAGGCGTGCGTCTTTTGCACCGCGTAGGCCTGCTCCCGCCGCATCTGAAACGTCTCGTGATGCGTGCCGGTGAATTGCTTGCCGGTACGGAGTTCGGTGAGGACGGTCCGCACGTCAACGACCGAGCACTGCATCCACTCCAGCTCGGCGTTCGCGAAGCCCTTCCTGACCAGCGCGGCGCGCACGTCGTGGTCGGTGATGACGGTGCCGTCCGCGCGCTCGGCGGGCTCGTCTAACTCGATCGTGTAGTTCTTGATGGCGGCGGTCTTGAGCTGCTCGGCGACGCGCTGCTTCACGTCGCGCGTCGTCTGGCCGACCTTGAGGCGACCCGCGTGCGCCGTGTCGTCAATGGAGTAGGCGTAGATCCGCGGCCGAGCGACCGGCTTCGGCGTGAGGATCTCGTCTTCGGTGGGCTTATTCATCGTCACCGTCGTCCGACTCCACGTCGTCGGGGGAATCGTCGCTGTGCTCCGCGACCTGAGACTCGATGAACGCGATCTCGTCCTCCGTCAGCCCGTAGCGCTTGTACAGCTTCGCGTCGGTCCACTCCTGGTTGAGAGGTACATCAGGAACGAAGGCGTACACGTGCTTGGGGGCGTCTTGCGTCGACTTTCGAAGCGATACGAGGAAGCGAACGAATCGCGTGCGGAGATATCCTGCGTAGTTAATCGCCGTTTCTTCGTTGTCGAAGTGGCCGGCGACGAGATAGGTCTCCGTGCACGCGGTACCCGGTGGGGCGACAATGGGTTTACTGAGGAACTTGGTCTCAACCGCAGCGCTGGTGCCTTGGACTCTCGTCATGAGCACCTTCCACTCATCAACCCAGTGCTCGTTGACGGTGATCTCCTTGCGAGCGACCCAGCTGCTGTGCTGGTTCGCGAATAGACGAACCGGATTCTTCAAGCCTGCAGCTGAGGACTTTCCTTTGAAGTTCGTGGGAAGTCCGAAGGGCTTTCTGCTAGAGACGCGAGCGTCGAGTGTGGCCTCACGCCTCGCTCTCACCTTCTCGAGGATCGGTACAGCCTCGTTGCGGCGCACGAGGACGTCATACGCGTCGAGGTAGCGACAGACAGCCGGCCCGGTCGGCTGACCGTCCCAGATGGTCTGAACCTGGCACGGCCCGTGGTGGTCGCGGTCCCACAGGAAGTAGGAGATGCCGCCGCGGATCTTCACTCCCGGAAAGCCTTCGTAGAGCTTCGGGAAGTCCACGATGCTCCGCAGGCGCCGGTCGGTGAGCATGCGCTCCCGATACTTGTCGAGGCCCTTGCCCCCGGCCATCCACCGCGAGGGCGTCACGAACACGGCGAAACGCGGCTCAAGGGCGAGCGCCTTCTCGACGAACAGCTGGTAGATCGGCGCGGCGCTCGTGCCGTAGCCTCCGTCGTCCAACTGGTACGGCGGGTTCCCGATGATCACGTCGAACTGCATGTCGTCTCCAAACATCTCGGCCACACGAGCCGCGATGTCGTCGGTGTGGATGAATGCGTACGCGTGGGTCTCGAGGCCTTCGCCCCGGTCGAGCGTCTTCCGACTCGCGCCGCAGTACTCGCACTTGCCATCGACCCACGT
>CADDZP010000547.1 GCA_902812475.1 Actinomycetota bacterium
GCTTCGGACACCTCGTTGTTTGTCACGAGCAGGCATTGTCGACGGCCGCCGTCCTGGCGGTTCAGGCGGCCAACGGCGTGCGCCGTCGTCCACGAGCCGCCGAAGTAGTCGAGGATCACGGCATCGGGCTTGTGACCGACTGCGATCCGAAGAACGTCCTCGACCGCGTACAGGGATTTCGGAAACGGGAACCGCCGACCAGGAATGAAAGATTGCAGCAGAGTTGTCCCGTAGCGCTGCGCGTCGTGCGACGGGAGGTCCCACTGCGTCAAGGGCATCCGCCGCTTGCCCTCCGGATAGCGGGCGATGACACTTCCGTCGGCCCTGCGGCCAACGACTACCGCTCGACCGCTCTCGATGTCGCCGATCGGGCCGGTTCGGAGGTACGAGATGACGTACTCCTGCGGACCCTTCGGCTGGTGGCGGCCCACGCGCGCGTAGCCCTTCGCCACTCGACGCTCAAACTCCTCACGGGTCAGCGCCCAGTTCATCTCCGTGCCGTCCTCGCGTACCGGGAACACTGACGCGCATCCGTCTCGCGTGGGCGCGGTCTGCCGGTCTTGGTCGTGCGGCAGCGGCTCACCGGTACCGACGATGCTGGCCGATGACCGATCCACATAGATCGGATAAAACTGCGAACGTCCGCCCTTCGAGGTGCCTCGCTTAGACTCGAGATCCCGACGCCGGAACGGCTCCCATTCGACCGGCACCTCGGACGTGTCCGTGGGCAGCATCGGCTGGATCACGAGCCGACCGAGCTGCAAGAAGAAGATGTATTCGTTCGTCCGCGAGAACTCGTTCTGCCGTCCTGTTCCAGCCGGGTTGATGATCGAGCTCACCATCTGGGCTCTGACGCCTGGGAACACCTGCTCGAGCAGCAGGCCGAGCCGCAGGTACTCCTTTTCGTCGATCGTGACGATCAGCGCCGAGTCGTCCGGGTTGAGGAGGTGCTTCGCCAGGTGGAGCCGCCGCTCCATGAACGCAAGCCACTTCGAGTGTCGATACCGGTCGTCGGAATCTACGTAGTCGTTGCCGTACTTCCAGTCGCGGGCACCGGTGTTGTACGGCGGGTCGATGTAGATGCAATCGATCTTGCCGGCGTGGGTGAACTGCAGCGCCTCGAGCACGTGGTAGTTCTCGCCCTTGATAACGACGTGCGCGGGCTTGTCGCCACCCGAGTCGATCGAGCCCAGGCGTCGAAGGCCCGGGTAGATCGGCTCGCCGAAGTCGGCGACGACAACAAGGTCGGCAACAGGCAGCGTCTCGGACTCGCCGTCACCTGACAGCACGGTCGCCTTGCCGTGCGCGACCTTCGCGACGTCACGAGGTTCGTCGTCCTCGTGATCTCGAAGCACGACGCGCGTGCCCCGGCGAACGGCGTGTTCCGGCAGCTGGACCCGCTCAGGAAGGTGCTCCTCGAAGACGAGGCCGAACCGTCGCCTCGAACGCAGCAGGTCGACCTGGCGCCGCAGATCGGCCCGAAGCGCCGGGTCTTCCACCTTGTCGAGAAAGACGTCGAGTTCGCTAGCCATATCGTTCTGCCGTGCGTCCTCCACTCGGCCCGTGCAGATCCTTGCACCAGGCTCGCACGTCATTCTGCACCTGCCGCGACATACGGCTCGTGCGGGTCGTGACGACCGACAGGTAGGCCGGCCCGGTCTTACCGCGGCCCGACCCACCGCGCAGACCTACGGCCTTGGGATCCCGAGCTGATCGCATATCGCCTTGGCCGTGGTGAGCGGGAACTCGCGATGCCGCGGAACGGTCGACTGGAGGCCGCTTGTCGGGTTCTCCCAAACGCTGTGCTTCGAGCCCTGTCGCTTGAGGCGACAGCCATTTCGCCGAAGGTGGCGCTCGAAGACGACGAGCTTGATCACGAAGCACCCTCAGGTGGCGCACCTTTCGCTCGGACTCCCCGTGGACCGAACGGTGTACGCAGCGTGTATCTGTTCTCGATCGTGTATCCCTTGGGCGCAAGCGGCGCCGTCTTCGACACCCGCTGTACCAGCAAGATGCCGTGTGCCTCGAGCTCGGCGACGCCGCGCTCAAGGGTGTCCGGTGAGATTCCGTACCACTCCGGACCACGCTCGGCGGGAAGCGCAAACCCATCCGCCAGGCTCAGCGCGATGAGAAGGAAGGCCTTCGCCGGGAGACCCAGCCTCCTGTGCCAGCCCTGGATCCAATACTCGAAGGGCAGCTTGAGGTACTGCGACGCCGCTGTGCTCGGGTGGCGGTAGGGGTCGCCGGAGCCGTCAGGGTCGAGCAAGGTCACCTGCAACCGCCGGCCGACCCGACTGCGTGTCACGAGCCGGTGCCCGTCAAGGCGGCGAAAGGCTTTGGAAACAGCGGTCAACGCGTTCTCAGAGGCGCTGAGATCCAGGG
>CADDZP010000548.1 GCA_902812475.1 Actinomycetota bacterium
CTCCGGGCGCGATGCGGCCCGACTGGCCCAGCAGCGGCGCCCGCTGACCGGTCGCAACCGCCCATGCCTCCGGCGCCGGCATGGCTGCCGGGTCGCGCTCGGCGTGCTTCTGCATGAGGGCGAGGTGCTTCACGTCCTGGAGCAGGTCGAGGGCGTTGTTGGACGCCGCTCCGTCGGTGCCCAGCCCGACCGGCACCCCGTGCTCGCGGGCCTTGACGTACGGGAACACGCCGCCCACGGCGAGCTTCAGGTTCGACACCGGATTGGTGACGACGGTCGCACCGCCTTCGGCCACGAGGGCCAGCTCACTGTCGTCGAGCCACACGCCGTGGGCGAGCAGCGTACGCGGCGTCAGCAATCCGACTCCGTCGAGATACGCGGCCGGTCGCACGCCGTGGGTGGCGACGCAGTCGCCCACTTCCTCTTCGGTCTCTGACAGATGGATGTGGATGGGTAAGCCGCATTCGGCCGAGAGCTGCGCCACCCATCGCAGCGACTTCTCGCTCACCGTGTAGATGGCATGGGGACCGAGGGTCGGCGTGACTCGGTCGCCGCAGCCGGAAAGGGCGTCGAGGGTGCGTTCGGCCTCGGCGCGGAGGGCGTCGGACTTGGCCGGGTCGAGGCCGTCGATGAGCGGAAGGGCCACCGATGCGCGTATGCCGGCGTCCTGGACGGAGCGGGCGACGGCTTCGGGCTGCCAGTACATGTCCCAGAACCGCACCGTGCCTGTGCGGATCATCTCCAGACACGCCAGGCGCGTCCCCCAGTAGACGTCGTCGGCAGTGAGCTTGGCCTCGGTGGGCCAGATGCGGTCCTGCAGCCACGTCATCAGTGGCAGGTCGTCGCCGTAGCCGCGCATCAGCGTCATCGCCGCGTGGGTGTGCCCGTTCACGAGTCCCGGCAGGACGGCCATCCCCCGGGCGTCGACGACGTCGTCGTCGCGCTGAGGCTGCACGTCGGGGCCGACGTCCGCGATGCGCTCTCCCTCGATGCGCAGCCCGACCCGTTGGCCGTCGAGAGTCGCGTCGGTGATCGCCAGACCCAGACTCACGGGTCGTCCTTGGCGAGTGCGGGCAGGACGGCGTCCAGGGCGGCGAGCAGCTTCGTGCGGTTGGCGGCCGCCCCGGCGTGGAACTCGGCGACGGTGAGCGGCGTGTCGCCGACGCCGTTGGCCAGGTTGTCGACGACACAGACGGCCGCGTACGGGATCCGCAGCTCGCCGGCGAGGACGCACTCGCTGGCGATCGTCATGCCGACGAGGTCGGCGTGGCCGGCGAGGAGCCGGATCTCGGCCTGCGTCTCGAACCGTGGGCCGATCGTCTGCCAGTACACGCCGCCGTCGCGCAGAGGGACGTCAGTGTTCGCCCCCCACCGCTCGAGGACGGCCGCCCGCCAGTTGCCGTCGAAGCCGGGGCTCTGATGCCCCTCGGCGTTCTCGAAGAAGGAGATGCCGAGGTGGAGGGCGATGAAGTCGTTGGGCACCACGAACGTGCCGACCGGGATGTCGGCCCGCAGGCTGCCGACCGATCCCAGCCCGAGGATGCGGTCGCATCCGAGATCGGCGAGGGCACGCAGGTGGGCGCGGTGGTTGATGTACGGCGCGGACGTGAAGCGGTCGAGGCCGTGGCGTTGGAGCACGACGTGCGGCCCGGCGTCGAGCACGGTGACCGACCCGTAGGGCGTCTCGACGTCGACATGCGACGCGCCGGTAGCGAACTGGGTCCCGAGGATGCCGTGACCGCCAACCACGGCGAGCCGCCCCACGGAGCGAGCCTACGCACCGGCGACGGGCCCTCACTGGGTGTCCAATAGCGTTCTCCTCATATCCCACCCCCGTGGGATCTGTTGAAAACCGCGACGCCGCTGGTCAGGCCGTCGGCTGCTGCAGCCGAAACGGCAAGCGGCCGATTCCGAAACGCCATCTCCTGGCTCGCGGGGCAGCGGCTCTGCCGGCTACCCGCCGAAAGAGAAGGTAAGCAGGCAGGGCGGAAACGAGCCGCGCCATCACCAATGAACTCGACTTTGTCGAGGTAGCGCTCTGTTGGCGGCGTCAGGACGAGCTGGCCGCCCTTGCTCACGACCATGTACAGCCGCCGATCGAGCTGTGTCTCTTGCTGGACCTCGAGCAGCAGTTCACGACTCTGGTCGATGAAGGGGCGAGAGTGTGCAAGCGGGTACTGGACCCCGAACTCAGCTCGCAGGCGGTCGACCGCGGGTCGGAGCTTCTGCAGGGAGACATCCTTTAGCGCAGCTGCGCGAGTGTCCTGAGGGCTCCGCGGGGCTGAGGACAGCCCCTACGATCGAGTAGATCCCGTTGAGGGCCCAGCTCGGCACCTTCGAGCGGGGTTTTCAACAGAGTTCTCTATATATCCCCGCCCCCGT
>CADDZP010000549.1 GCA_902812475.1 Actinomycetota bacterium
TCGACGTCGGCAGGCCGGTGATGAAGCAGCCGAGCAGCACCAGACCCTCGGCCGTCCCCCCGGCCCCCGCGGCGGCCAGGAAGACCAGCACCTGGGTCGGCGTCTCGGCGCCGACGCCGTGGAGCATCCCGACGCCGAACGCCGTCGGCTTGCCGTAAGCCACGAACGGGTCGTCGGGCAGGGTGCCGACATGGCGGTGGCCGTGGCCGTGAGCGGTCAGGACGGTTGCCGTGCGCCGGCTGGCGCCGGCGACGTCGACGTCGACAGTGGCGTGGGCTTCGGCGTGGTGGCCCTCGTGGTGGGGGTGCTCGTGGGTCACGAGGACCACCTGGTCGCCGTGGCGCAACCACCGGCCGGCCCGCCTGACGGCGGCGAAGAGGAGCATCCATCGGCTGCGCATGCGGAACTGACGGCCGTGGCGGATGAGCGAGACGACGACGTACAGGCCGAGGAGCACGAGGGTGGCGCCGACGACCCGTTCCATCACCCCGTCCACCGAAGCCGGCAGGCGTTCGGCCAAGGCGATGGCGAGGACACCGAGGGAGAACACGACCAGGGCGTGGCCGAGGGCGTACATGGTCGCCAGCACCATCGACCGCCGGCCCTCGTCCTGGGAGCCGGTGATGTCGGTCAGCGCCGCGATGTGGTCCCAGTCGATGCCGTGGCGGAAGCCGAACGCGAAGGCGGTGACGACCAGTCCGAGCCGAAAGGCACCCATGTAGCCAGTGTGCCCCCTATTGCGACTCACTCGCAATAGGCGATGGCTGCCCAGAGCGTTCCTCGCCAAGACGGACGTGGGCAGCGGCGAGCGGCCACACGCACATCGGCACCGGTGTCGCCGGTCCGACTTGGCATCCGACGTTGCCGGGTGGCTAGCGTCGCAGGCGGTTCCCGCGCCTTCCTCGATGGTGGGCGCGCGGTGTTACCCATGGGCCTCAACCGACGACCCCTCCGTGCAGTCGCCTGTTTGGCCGTGGCGACCATCGTCCTCGCCGGCGGTGTGGACCGTGCCGGCGCGGCGTCGGTGGCCGACAAGAAGAGCGAGGCCGCTCACATCGCCGCGCAGGCCGACGCCCTCGCCGCCCGGATCGCCTCGGTGGCGGCCCGGCTCACCGAGGCCAAGGGCAAGCTGGCTGCGACCGACGCGGCGTTGGTCCAGGCCACGGGCATGCTCGGTGCCGCCGATCAGCATTTTGCCGACGCCAAGGGCAGGCTTGCCCGCCAGGCGGTCGACGCCTACGTCCACGGTGGGTCCGTCGCCATCGTCGAGCAGCTGACCCAGAGCAGAGGCCAGGACCTCCCCGTACGCAACCACTACGCGGCGCTGGCGGCCGGTGAGGACCGGGCCGTCGCCGACGAGCTCGTCGCTGCTCGTCAGGACCTCGGCGCCAAGCGGGAGTCGCTCCAGCGCCTGCAGGCGGACCGCCGAGCCGCGGTCGCCAACCTGGCCGCCGAGCAGGCGGCCCTGCTGAGGTCAGAGGCGGCCATGCAGGCCCTGCTGGCCAAGGTCAACGGCGAGCTCGCGGCTCTGGTCGCCGCCGAACACGCTCGCCGAGACACTGCGTTGCGGGCAGGCGGCGGACGCCCGGGCGGTGTGTGGGACTGCATCCGCCAGCTCGAGTCCGGCGGCAACTACAGCGCCCCGGGCGGCGGCGCCTATCAGTTCCTCGATTCCACCTGGCACGCCATGGGCTACTCGGGCACGGCCAGCGACGCACCGCCTGCGCAGCAGGACGAGGCCGCCGTGCGGTTGCAGCAGCAGGCCGGCTGGGACCAGTGGACGACCGCCAAGCGGTGCGGCCGCTGACGAGCCGCTACCCGCGGTCAGGCGGGGCCGTTCTCGGGGAGCAGTTCCGACGCATCGAAGCGCGCCGGGAGGACAACGCGATCGGATCGGCGCCTGACCTCGTAGGACTGCTCTTTGGCGCCGACGAGCTCGAAGCCGGCGACCCATGCGCCGTCGAAACGATTGCGGACCTTGACCGGGGTTCCGGCGTCCAAGGTCGGATGCCTGCGCATCTCCGGCATCGCGTTCCCCTCTCTCTCGCACGCTCAGGGCTGCCGCCCCAAACGCGAGGCCCCTGAACTTCAGGGGCCCCAGGTCGTGCAGTGATCGGTGAAGCGCTTCGACGATATAGCGGGAGGCGCAGATGTCAAGAGCGCGCGCCGACTGGTTCGCGCTCGGGTTCCGGCGTTGGCGCGACATGTGTGGGATCACGCCGCACGTCGGGTGGAACGGCGCGCTCGAGCCGGCGCAGGCCCCACCCGAGCGAACCCACCCAGACGAGGGCGAGGGCGCCGAGGACCGCGTATGCGGGCCGCTCCAGCCATTGCTGGCCGCCCACCGCCTCACGCTGAAGGATGCGCTTCTCCCGCTGA
>CADDZP010000550.1 GCA_902812475.1 Actinomycetota bacterium
GTATGGCGCCGTCGAAGGGAGGGAAGGCAGACCGGGGAGCGACGATGAGGTGGCCTTCCGCACCGAACGGATCAATCGCGGGGGGTGCAGGGCCGTGGCCGAGTACGCATTCTTGACGGCCCGCGACCTGGGCGGCTGCGTGTATGGCGGGCCGAAGTGGACCGTCTCACCGGTCTACGAGGGCCTGCTCAAGGAGGAGATGGACGCCGCCTCGGTCCGCCACCCTGGGGTCGGCTACTTCCCCGTGCTCATCGACGCCTCCTACGCCGGGCTCGTCGCCGGCGCTCGCGACGCGCCCCTGGTGATCCCGGCGCTGAACCGCGACGGCGACTGCCTGTCCGATCTGGTCCTCGCCATGTTCGGCTCGATCGCCGGGGCTGAGTCCGTGCTCCTCGCCCTCGACGAGGAACTGCGCCCCACAGTCGCCATGGCCGAGGCTCCCCACGGCACGGCGCCGTCCCTTGCCGGCAAAGACGTGGCCAACCCGATGGCCATGTTCCTCGCGTGCGCGGCGGTGCTCGACTACGCCGGGGTCCGCGGTCACCCCGCGGCCGCAGACGCTGGCTCCGCCGTCCGCGAAGGCGTGCTCGGCGTTGTCGCTGACGGGCTGCGCACGGTGGACCTCGGCGGCGACGCTTCAACGACCGATGTCGCCACCGAGGTGATGACCCGCGTTCGGAGACGTCGCGCCGAGGCGAGGTGAATTCGCGCCACAGGTCCGAGCGCGCAAGAGGTGTCAGTCCCGAGGGAGGCGCTCCTCGGGGTGCCAGTCGTCGTGACAGCGGCGCAGCCGGCTCCCGAAGTAGGCGCGGAGAGCGGCGAAGGGACGCCCGCTGTCTGCCGGCCCGACGCAGGTAGCGACGAGCACCCACGAATCGCTTCTTGACGGGGGCGAGGATCGGATGTGCACGCCCTCGGCCGCCAGGTCGAAGACAGCGCGCTCGTAGGCGAGCCCAGCCGCGTCGACCTCAGCCATGATCGGGAGCGCGTCCCCTCGAGTCCGGCGGTCACCCTCTCGGAGGCGGTCACGGGCCGCCAAACGGGAGGCCGTGGTGTGCCTGCGGTCCTTCACGCCCTCTCCCCGGTCATGTGCCGGCGCCGCCCCCTCGACGCGCCCCAGACACTTGATCATATGATGAACTCAGCGGTCTGTCAGACTGGTTGAGGCGAGCGAGAACACCTGATGAGCCGAGAGTCGTCTGGGCCGAGGAGGTGGTCCGGTGCGCGCGGAGGACGGGACGCCGGGGGCGGTGGTCGAGTTACGCAGCGAAGCCGTTTCGTGCGGAGGCAAGGGTCGTGACTGAGAGCCCGGCGATCCGTTGCCGCGGCTGCGGCGCGATGTTGCCGCTGAGCTCGGGCATCGGACCGGCCGGCAACAAGTCGTTCGTGTGCGCTCGATGCGGCCACCACAACGGCCCCGCCGAAAGGAGGCGCTGGCTCGCCTGCCAGGACCTGGTGTCCGGCTGTGGCCGGGTCCTCGAGGGCGCGGATGCAGGCGAGGTGCTCCGGCATGCCGAAGAACACCTGCGTACGAGCCACGGCAGGGCCCTCGACGGCCCGAGCCGCGAGATCGCCCGCCGGGCGCTGCGAGATCGGCCGCCTGAGGAGCCGCCGGGCGGGAGAACGGTGATCGAGTGATGTGGTGGCGAAAGCAGCGTCTCGTACATGACACCGCGGCCGTTGGCGATGCCGCCTGGCGAGTGGCGCGCCTTGCCCCGGCTGGGCTCCAGCGCGCCGTGGCTGAGGCCATCACGCCGCCGTGGCGGCGCGTGGCCACGGAGCTGGAGGGGGCCGTCTACGGCGCCTGTCAAACGATCTCTGACCGCTTCGCCGACGAGAGCGGCTACGGGGGCCACGACCCGCTCTCGAGCGACTGACCTCCAATTGGTCCCGGACCCACCTCACTCCACCGGGGCCCGAGCGGGGCGTGGTGTCGTTCCGGCCTCGGCGTCGCCGCAGGGTGGCGATCATTGGCTCGCGGTGGCGTCGGTCGGCCGTCGCCCGGTGGGGATCCGGCCGCTCCGGGCCGACGACGCCTGCGCGGTGCTCGCAGCCTTCCGGCACCTGTCGGCAGCCTCGCGCCGCCAGCGGTTCTTCTCCGCCATCAACCAGTACACCCCCGGTCGCGTCGAGGAGCTGACGGCCACCGACCGCAAGGGTCGCTGGGCCGTCGTCGCCCTCCTCCTCGACGAGGAGCAGCCGGAGATCGTCGCGATGGCCGAGTACGTGCGCCCCGGCGACGAGACTCGGGTCGCGGAGCCGGCGATCGCGGTCCTGGACGACTACCAGGGCGAGGGGCTGGGCACGCTGCTGCTACAACTGCTCGCGGTGCGCGCCGCCGCTGAGGGCATCGAGCGCTTCATCGGGACCATACGGGAC
>CADDZP010000551.1 GCA_902812475.1 Actinomycetota bacterium
AGTCCCACCCAGAGCGGCTGGGGGTATTCCACCACGTCGATGACACGTGGGCGACATCGCTGGAGGCGGCGCTCGGCTGAGCCGGGGCCCCGGGGTCCGCGAGGCTGTCGTACCCCCAGGACAGAATGGGTGCCATGGCCGCTTCGCGCGGAGTCGCGATCTCTCTGTTCTCCGGCGCCGGCGGGCTCGACCTTGGCGTCGAGGCTGCCGGCTACGAGGTCGCGGCCGCGGTCGAGGTTGATCACGACGCTGCCGACACGATGGAGAAGAACTTCCGAGGCCTCGCGAGCCCTGTGATCCGGCGCAGCATCCTCGAGGTGCCGACCAAGGAGATCATTCGGGCCGCTGGCCTGAAAGGCCGAGAGCGGCCCGACCTCCTCGTAGGCGGGCCGCCCTGCACGCCGTTTTCCAAATCGGGCTTCTGGCTGGAGTGGAAGCGAGCCGGTCTTGATCCCGACGCGAGTCTCCTCCAGGCGTACACGACTGTGTTGGCCGAGGCGAGGCCGCGAGCCTTCGTCCTCGAGAACGTCTACGCGCTCACCTACAACAACACGGCGAGTCGCCCGGCGTTCGAGCGGCTGCTCCGAGAGATCGACGAAGCGGGTTACGTCTGCAGTTGGCGCGTCCTGAACGCGGCTGACTATGGCGTCCCGCAACTGCGTCCGCGCCTGTTCGTGGTCGGTGTGCCAAAGGGGAAGAGCCCGCCGGTGCTGCCCGAGCCGACGCACACCGGCCGTTGGGAGCGTCGGCAATCCGGTGCGGGCGACCGTCCGCATATGACGACGGGCGAGGCGTTCGCCGGCCTACAAAGCACGTTTGAACCCGAGGAGATACATCGAGGCCAGTGGGCTCACCTCCTCGCGGAGGTCCCGCCGGGCGAGAACTATCTCCATTTCACGGCCAGGCGGGGACACCCGAACCCGGTGTTCGAGTGGCGGAGCCGGTACTGGTCTTTCTTGCTGAAGCTTGATCCAGCCCGGCCGTCGCCCACGATCCAGGCGCAGCCGGGACCGAATGTCGGTCCGTTCCATTGGGAGAACCGGCGACTGCGTGTGCCTGAGCTGAAACGGCTGTTCACGTTTCCGGACGATTTCGAACTCGTCGGTAGCCGAGCTTCCGTGCAGGCGCAGATTGGAAACTCAGTTCCGCCCCACCTCGCCCGACGTGTGACCGAAGCCCTCGCAGCAGCGGACCGCTCATGATGATGCGTCCGGAGATGGCGGATGCGTGCGCCGTCGATGACGGCCTTGATCTTCCGGTTGCGTCAACTTCCCTACACAGCGACGGGGAAGCGCGGGCCTCACGTCGTCGTACTCCTCGATGGCGGCGACAGGTGGTTGGCTGACCGGAAGCCGGCGCGCGAGGTCATCTGGGGACGCCCTCGCGCTCTTTCGGGCGGTGGCGCGTCCCCGCCCCGATGCCGACCTCCACCCAAGGGCCCGCTTCGGGCGCAAGGCCGCATTTTGGGTATTACCTTCAAGGGCGGTGGCAGGTTCTGCGTTCGCCGCATTGCCTTCAGCACTCGGCCGACGCGTGATCGCCACAGGCCG
The DNA here is from genome assembly GCA_902812475.1 of Actinomycetota bacterium. Classification (GTDB taxonomy): domain Bacteria; phylum Actinomycetota; class Acidimicrobiia; order Acidimicrobiales; family AC-14; genus CADDZP01. The sequence continues at coordinate 1,551 of CADDZP010000551.1, forward strand.
AGATTGCTGGGTCCCGGCGTGATGGACATCGACGTTTGGAACGCCGCCCTTGCGACATGGTTTCTTTCAGAGGGCCCGCGCCAGCCGGTGTACCTGTCAGCCACAGCAGCTGAGCTGCACCGTCTGAACGACGGTTTGAAGCTCGGACTATCCGATCCGGTCGAAGACCTACGCGTGGCGGTCACTCGCGCCACCTACAGCTACGGCACGCGTCTGCACTGGGAATGGTCGCGTTCCGGCAGCAAATCGCATCCGCCGTGGCTTGCGTTCCTTGCCGCATCAGTTGTGGTGGTCGAGGAGCAGACGGAGGCCCGGAAGACCGAGTTCTACATCGCGTTCTCGAATTTCCTCGGGCTTGCGAAGCGGCTGACGCAAGAGGAGTACGAGGATTCGTTTTTCGCATGGTGGATTTCCCTAGCCCGCTGGCTGGAAAATACCCATGAAGGGCGTAGAGGGTTCCCGACCTGGCGATCCATTCCTGAGAAGGGACCGCGTTCCGTAATCGGTCACCCCTACACGCAAGTTCTCTTGCGGCGAGAGGACCGCCGGGATCTCGATGCCTTCCTGGCCGACTTCAGCACGGAGTATGGGGACCTCCCGGAGCTGACGAACCGCCTCGAGGCAGGGCTGCATCTCGTCGGGGCGCTGCGGCGGTGGGCGTCCGGTCGCCACATGTTGACCTCCCGACTTCGCTCGATCATCGAGGGAAGCTCCGAGTCGAATATCGAGTCGCTCGCCTACATGTTGCTCGACCGTCTTTTCGACCAGACGTCTGAGAATGAAGAGACCTCAGTACGCCGTCTTCAGATTGTGTCAGTC
>CADDZP010000552.1 GCA_902812475.1 Actinomycetota bacterium
ATCGCCGGGGTGATCTCTGCCGCCGCCGCCATCCTGTTCGCGCCGACCCAACCCGCCATCGGCTTCAACGACAGCGGACCGGGGTTGCTGTTGCGAGGGCTGGCGGCCGCCCTGCTGGCGGGGATGATCGACTTCCGCCTCGCCGTCGTCGCCGGCGTGGGCCTGGGCATCGTCGAAGAGGCCACGGTCTTCTACACGTCGACACCGGGCCTCGCCGATCTCGTCCTCGCCATCGCCGTGGCGGTCGGCCTGCTCCTGCGAGCCCGTGTGCTGCAGCGCGACAGCCGCAGCGAGGAGCGGCTGGTCGTCGAGCGCTCGGTGCCCCCTCTTCCCGAACGCGTGCGGAACCTCCTTGCCATCCGGCACATCGGACGCATCGGCTGGGTCGCCCTGTTCGCCGTTCTCGCCGTGACGCCATTGATTCCCGGGCTGAACACGCAAGAGCGCGCCGTCTTCCTCGTGTTCATGGTCTCCTACGCGTTGGTCGGCATGTCCTTCACGCTGCTGACCGGCTGGGGTGGACAGGTCTCGCTCGGACAGTTCGCCTTCCTCGGCGTCGGGGCGTACACGGCGACGCTCGTGAACGACTGGGGGCTTCCCGCCATGCTGCTCGTCGCCGGCCTGGCGACGGCCGCGGCCAGTGCCTTGGTCGGCTCGGTCGCCGTCCGGTTCCGGGGTTTGTTCCTCGCCGTGGTGACACTGGCCTTTGCCTTCGCGGCGCGCAGCTGGCTGTTCCGCCAGGGCATCTTCATCTCCGATGCGTCGGCGATCGTCCACGTCAGCCCGCCGCACCTTTTCACCATGAGCATCAAGACCGTCCGCGGGATCTACCCGGTCGCGCTCGTCGTGCTCGGCCTCACCGCCGTATCGCTGCGCTCGGTGCGCCGCAGCTCGGTCGGTCGCGCCATCGTCGGCGGCCGCGACAACCCCGAACTGGCCGCGTCCTACGGGCTGCCGCCCACGAGCGCCATGCTCGTCGCCCTCGCAATCTCTGGCTTCGTCACGGGCATGGCCGGCGCCCTGTGGGGCATGGCCGCCGGCAATTGGAGCTTCGCTGCCTTCGACCCCTCGATGTCGTTCGTGCTGCTAGCCGCCGCCATCGTCGGCGGGTTGGCGACGCTGTACGGACCGATCCTTGGCGTCATCGCCGTGTTCGCCTGGCCCTACCTCGTCCCCCAAGCGAATACGCCAGCCGTCCGGGCCCTGACGTCGGGCGCCCTTCTCCTGGTGACCCTGATGTTCTTCCCCGGAGGACTGGCGGGCATCGTGCAACGGGTGCGGCACTGGATCGTCGAGAAGGTGGCCGCCGTGCTGCCCGAACCGCCGCTCCGCCGTCGCGATGACGTCGAGCCTCTCGTCGTGGAGGGTGTCACCGTTCGCTTCGGCGGCATCACCGCCGTCGACGACGTGTCGCTCACCGTGCGGCGCGGCGAGATCGTCGGCCTCATCGGTGGGAACGGGGCGGGTAAGTCGACGCTCCTCAACGCCATCTCCGGCCACGTCCGCCCGCAGCACGCGCGCATCGTCGTCTGCGGCGAGGACGTCGCCGGGCTGGCGCCCGAGTACCGCCCCTTCCTCGGCCTGAGCCGCACCTTCCAGGACGCCCGCCTCTTCCCCGGCCTGACTGTGGTCGAGACGGTCATGGCCGCCGCCGACCGCGAGGCACGGAGCGGCGCCGTCGGCGCCATGGTCGGCAGCCCGTGGCTGCGGCTCTCCGAACGGGAGAAGAAGGCTCGGGCCATGGAGGTGCTCGACGAGTTCGGCCTGGCCGACCGGGCCGAGAGTTTGGTGGGCGAGCTGTCCACCGGCATGCGGCGGGTGTGCGACCTGGCGGCCGTGGTGTCGTCGGGGTGCACGCTCGTCCTCCTCGACGAGCCCACCGCGGGCCTGGCCCAGCGCGAGGTGGAAGAGTTCGCTCCCTGGCTGCGCCAGATCCGAGACCGCCACGGCGCGTCGATGCTCGTCGTCGAGCACGACATGCCGTTGATGATGTCCCTCGCCGATCGCATCTACTGCCTGGAGTCGGGCCGGGTCATCGCCGAGGGCACGCCCGAGCAGGTGCGCGCCGATCCTCTCGTCATCGCCAGCTACCTCGGCGCCGACCCCGCCGCCGTGGCTCGCTCCGGGACGCTGATGCCGTCCATCGAGATCGAGGAGGTCGCCTCTCCATGACGCCGTGGATGCAGATACGGCTGTGGTACCGCAAGGCGTCGTCCACCCAGCGCCTGGGCGCCCTCACCGCCATCGGGATCGTCGTCTCGCTCCTGGTCGCGTCGATCGCCATCGCCCCGTCGGACAACAACGACCACAACGCTGCCGTGGCCGCCACCGGCAGCGGCGGCGCCGGCGAGTCGGCCGAAGCCCTCCGG
>CADDZP010000553.1 GCA_902812475.1 Actinomycetota bacterium
ACCCGCAGTGGTACCACACCCTCGATCTGGGGGCAGGTGTGGTGACGCGCGGCTGGTTCGACGCCCGGGCCGTCGCCGCCGCGCTTCCCATCCCGGCCGACCTCACCGGGGCGCGGTGCCTCGACGTCGGCACCTTCGACGGGTTCTGGGCCTTCGAGATGGAGCGTCGAGGCGCGGCGGAGGTCGTGGCCATCGACCTCCTCGACCGGTGGGCATGGGACTGGCCGCGCCAGAGCCAGCCGGATGTGGCCGACGAGCTGGGCGTCCGCCAGAACGAGGGCACGGGGTTCGAACTGGCGAAGGCCGCGCTCGGTTCCCGCGTCGAGCGCCGCGAGCTGAGCGTCTACGACCTCGACCCCCAAACCGTCGGTCACTTCGACTTCGTGTACATGGGCAGCCTGCTCCTGCACCTCAAGAGCCCGGTCGCTGCACTGGAGGCGGTCCGGACGGTGTGCCGCGGGCAGCTCCTCTCCGTCGACGGCATCGACCTCGGGCTGTCGCTGCTGTTTCCTCACCGCCCGGTGGCCGAGCTCGACGGCATCGGGCGACCGTGGTGGTGGAAGCCCAACGTCGCTGCTCACGCCCGCATGGTCGAGTCCGCCGGCTTCGCTGTCGTGGGGCGTCCGCGGAGGTTGCTCATGCCACCGGGCGAAGGCCAGCCTCGAGAACCGCTCACGTGGCCGAGCGTCCGTTACAAGGCCGGGCGCAACGCCGTCCTGCGATCGTGGAAGGGCGATCCCCACTCCGCGGTCCTCGCCCGTCCTGCTTGACGTGTACTTCGCCGACGACGTGACCGTCGTCATCCCGACGAGGGACCGGTGGGAGATCTTGGCCCGCACCCTCGCCGGCCTGCGCCACCAGACGGCCCCCGGCTTTCGGACGATGGTCGTGGTGGACGGTACCGACCAAACCGTTCCTGACCTGGGTGAGGTCGAGGTCGTCGTGACGACCCACGGAGGACCCGGAGTGGCGCGCAATGTCGCAGCCGACAAGACGGACACGCAGCTCGTGCTGTTCCTCGGTGACGACATGGTGCCCGACCCCGGCTTGGTCGCCGCCCATCTCGCGGCCCACAACGCCGATCCCGCACCCGAGGCGGGTGTCCTGGGCTTCGTCGTGTGGCACGACGATGTCCCCTCTACCCGCCTCCGCCGGTGGCTGGACTGGTCGGCGACGTTGTTCGACTTCGGGAACGTGCAGCCAGGAGAGGACGCACACTGGGCGCGCTTCTACTCGTGCAACGTCTCCCTGAAGCGACAGTTCTTCCTCGACGCCGACGGCTTCGACGAGGAGTTCCGCTACTACTACGAGGACCTCGACCTCGCATGGCGCCTCGGCGAACGAGGTCTGCGCCTCCGGTTCCGGCCCGACGCCGTCGCCCGCCACCTTCATCGCTACGACTGGGGGCGGCTCGTCCAACGGTTCGACGGGATCGCCCTCGGCGAGCACCGCATGGCGCAGAAGCACGAGGACTTCGTGCCCTTCTTCCGACAACGCGCGGCCCAAGCCGTCGACGGCCGCCCGGTGCTGCCCCTGTGGCCCGTGCTGGCGGACCGTCTCCGCCCCAGCAGCCGGTTTCGGCCGCCGGCCGAGCGCAAGGCCACCCGCTGGTACTACCGACGGCTCGGTGGTCGCTATCTGGCGCAGTACCGCGCCGCCGAAGAGCTGTCCGAGCTGCGCGACTACCTGGGCGACGACTTCGACCACCTCAAGCTGTGGGGCCACGCGAGGTGCGTCGAGGCGGAGGCGCGCGCCGCGCCGAGCGAGGAGGCCTTCTACCGCAGCAGTTCGCTGTACCTATACGACCTGACCGTCTTCGCCATGTCAGGGACCAAGGACCCCTACCTCCGCGAGCTGCGATCCCTCGTCCGCCCGGGTGCTCGCCTTCTCGACTTCGGGTGCGGCATCGGGTCCGACGGCTTGCGCCTCCTCGACGACGGCTACCGGGTCGAGTTCGCCGACTTCGACAACCCGAGCACCCGGTACCTGCGGTGGCGGCTGGCGCGGCGGGGGCACGGCGCGCCCGTGCACGACGTCGACGGTGAAGTTCCGTCGGGGTTCGACGCCGCCTACTGCTTCGACGTCGTCGAGCATGTCCCCGACCCGGTCGCGCTGCTCACCAGCCTCGAGGCGCGGGCACCGCTCGTCATCGCCAACTTTGTCGAGCCGCTCCCGGACGACACCGAGCTTCACCACGCCATCGACGTCGGTGCTCTGCTGCGCCACGCCGAGCGACGGGGCATCGTCCGCTACCGGCGGTTCCATGGGCGTTCGCATCTCGTCGCATACCGAGGGCAGCGGCCCGGCCCAGGACGGGGCCGGTCAAGGACTCTTCGGCACATCGGCGCGGCGAGG
>CADDZP010000554.1 GCA_902812475.1 Actinomycetota bacterium
ACACAGACGGACCTGAATGTCCCATTTCTCGGTGCTATCGCGGTGAGGAGTTCCTCAGAGCGTGTCGCGAAGCCGGCTTCGACGGCGATTACGTCGGCGGCTACTTGTCCCGGCACGAACTGCGCGCGCTGTCCCGCCACTGGGCCGCCGCGCTCGCTGACCCACGCCTCGCCGGTGAGCATCGCAGCTTCCTGCGCGAGCTAACCTTCGACTTCGAGGGGCGTCCACAGCACCGTGGCAGCCATGCCGGCATCGGCGGCACCTACCGGCTGCACATTCCAGCAAGTGATAGCCATGTCTAGCGGACGTCGCACGACGGTCAACGGAGCGCTGCTCGTGTACCACCGGCCGATCGCACCCTGGAAGAAGGATGCCTCGACGGTCCGCGAGCATTTGCATTCCTTCGCTCGGCATAGCCGGCACCGGATCTGGGAAGTCAACATAGACACCGGCTTCCCGCCAGGGCTGCGCGACCTCGAGTTCCGCACAATCCTCCTGCACTACTCGGTGTTTGGGATGAACGTCTACCATTTCGATCAGTCGTGGAGCGACTACCTCAAGCGGACCGGTGCCTACAAGGTCGCATTCTTTCAGGATGAGTGCACACGCTGCGCGCGGCGTTTCGCCTTCCTGAACGACCACGCGATCGACTGTGTCTACACGTGCCTTGAGCCGGCGGAGTTCGGAAAGGTCTATGAGCGGTACACGTCCGTCTCAAGGCTAGTATCGACCATCCCCGGCTATGTGTCGGATGAACTCATTGAGATCGGTCGACGAATGACGGTTCCCTTCGATCACCGCACGATCGACGTCGGCTACCGCAGTCGGCCGCTGCCCTCCTACTTCGGGCGTGGCGGAATGGAGAAGCACACGATCGGTGTGCGCTTCGGGGAACTCGCCGCCGGAACCGGGCTGCGACTCGATCTCGCCACCACGGAAGGAGACCGGCTATATGGCACGGATTGGTACGCGTTCATGGCTAACTGCCGTGCCGTGCTCGGCGTTGAGTCAGGCGTGTCAGTGTTCGACCTCGAGGACGAGGTCTTCGAGGAGTACACGCAGCGATTGCGCGACGGGCTGCCCGTCGGCCTCAAGGATTTGACGACACTGCCGCGGTGGGAGGATCGGGTCTATTACAGGACAATCAGCCCGCGGCATTTCGAGGCCGCCGCGCTGCGCGTTTGCCAAGTGCTGTTCGAGGGCCGCTACTCGGGCGTACTACAGCCGATGGTGCACTACATTCCACTTAGAAAGGACTTTTCGAACTTCGAGGACGTAATCGCGCTGATTCGCGACGATGACGTCTGCCGTGAGCTGACCGAGAACGCGTACCGCGACCTGATCGCCTCTGGAAAGTGGAGCTACGCGCGCTTCGTCGCAGGCGTGGACGAGGTCTTAGCGGGCGCCGGACTGTTCGGGCGGCCGCACTCGGCAGTCGAGTCGATTGTCGACGAACGACTTTCTGCCGGGATGGCCAAGCGCCGTAGCATCCGCCTCGTGAAATGGATACTCCAGGCGGTGCGCTGGCGGGCGGGTCGGCGCGTGGCCCGACTCGCTCATCCCGTGACCGTGCACATCCGCGCGCGACTCGGCACACCAGGACCCAAACCCACCGGCTAGGACGTAGAAGCGTGAGCGCACAGACGGACGACACCGTCACGATCATCCGGCCGCCGTCCGGCTGGCCCCTGCCGGACCTGCGCGCCATCTGGCACAGCGCCGACCTCGTGTACTTCCTGGCCAAACGGGACATCACCATCCGGTACCGACAGACGGCCGTCGGCGCGCTCTGGGCGGTGCTGCAACCGCTCATTTTGTCCGGCATCTTCTGGTTGTTCCTGGGCCGGCTGGCGAAGGTGTCGTCGGGGCACACGCCGTACGCGCTGTTCGCGCTGACCGGGATGACGCTGTGGTTGTTCATTTCGGGCGGCGTGTCGCGATGCGCGGAGAGCACGGTCGCCAGCGCGCCGCTGATCTCCAAGGTCTACTTCCCGCGCATCGCGGTGCCGCTGTCGGCGTTGGTGCCACCAATGGTCGACTTCGCCGTCGCATTCGTAGTACTCGTCATTGCTCTGCTCGTCACGGGCACCGGCATCGAACCACAGATTGTCCTCGCGCCGGTCGTCTTCCTTGTCGCCGCGGCCGTCACCCTCGGCATCGGACTCTGGCTGTCGGCCATCGTCGTGCGTTTTCGCGACATCAGCCTCGTCGTGCCATTCGTCGTCATGGTGATGCTGTGGACGACGCCGATCCTCTACCCGCTAAACCTCATCCCAGAGGCCTACCGCAGCCTCTACTCGATCAATCCACTCGTCGGCGTCCTGGAGACGTTCCGATGGGTGATGCTGC
>CADDZP010000555.1 GCA_902812475.1 Actinomycetota bacterium
CGCCCACCCCGATCGGTTGAGCGGCGGCGCCGTGCGTGTCGGCCGCTACTTGGCCGACCAGCAGGCGATGGGGCTGCTCAACCTGCGCAGCGCCCACCGCGCCGTCGCCGGCGGCGAGCCGGGCCCCGAGGGCGCGATCACCAAGCTCGTGCTCAGCGAGCTCGGCCATGAGGCTGCCGCCATCCTCACCGAGGTCAACGGACCGGAGGCCGCCTACATGGACGGCGCCGGCTCGGTGGGCAACATGATGGTGCTGATGCACCGGGCCATGTCGATCGCGGGCGGGACGTCGGAGATCAAGCGCAACCAGATCGGCGAACGCATCCTCGGTCTGCCCCGCGACCCGCTCATCTCCTGACGCGTCCCAGCGCCCGCGTCGCGTCTGTGCGCGCCAGACGTCGCCCTACGACGCCCGGCGCGCACAGAGCGCGATCGCGTCTCGAATCTCGGTGATCACGCCGTCGCCGCGGCGGACGATGTCGCCGTAGGTGTAGACGAGCGCCTTCAAATCGCCGAGGACGATCTGGTTGCGTCTGTGCAGGTCGTACCGGCGCGACTGAGACGACGAATGGCAGTCCCAGCCGTCGACCTCGACGACCAAGCCGAGCTCGGGCCACGCGAAGTCCAGGCGGAACTGGCCGTGTGAGCCCCACCGCAATTCGACGACCGGGTCGGGCAGGCCGGCACGCGTGAAGAGCCGCCGCGCCTTGGCCTCGAGGTAGCTCGGCGACCGGTCGCCGCCGACGCCCTGCTCGAGCAAGATCCGTCGCAGCACCCCCACGCCGTCGCGGCCGTACTGCGACAGCCGTTCCACCTCGGCGAGCAGCGACGCGGGAGTCACGAGGCGCCTGGCGACTGCCCGGTCGACCGCGTCTTCGACCTCATCGCGTCGAAGGACGGCGCCGACGTCGACGAGCGTGCGCAGGGGATTGGTCACCACGATGCCGCGACGCACCGAAAAACGGGCCTCGGCCAAGTCGGCGACTCGGTGGACGATGATGCCTGGGCGCCTTCCGCTGTGTGCCGGCGGCACGCTGAGCTCGACGACGTCGAGCGTCTTCGTGGCGGCGATGTCCCACAGCCACAGCCCGGACCGGTGGGACGCGAGCGCAAGTGGGCCCAGGGCCAGCTGGGCGGCCCAAAGGCGCCGCTCCGGGGTGTCGACCGATCCGGCGATGGCGAAGACCGAACCTCGATGGAGGACCTGCCAACGGCCGACGGCGATGTTGTGGCGGCGGGCCGAAGCGGTGAACCCGGCGGTGACGGACTGCGCCAGCGAGAAGGCGCCCGCCTGGCGCGAGGCAATGGCGGCAATGGCGGCAATGGCTGCGTGAGACACGGCGCTCCTCGGATCCACTGATCGCGGGGGAAGCGCTCCTCCATCCTCCCACGGCGGTATGACATCGCCTCTCTGCGCGCTACGCGCCGTACAGCGACACGCACCGCGCACAGACGGTGAAGGCAAGCCGGGCGGTGATGAGCCGCCGTTCATCGGGGCTGTCGCCGTCCTCCCGACCCGTCCCGCAGTAGCCGCAGGACCGGGTGCCCGCGGGGTTGCCCCCGCCACACGCCCAGTACCCCCAGTCCACGCAACAAGCGTAGACACCGGAGCCCGTGCACTTCGGGTCGAATTACCCATTCCGAGTGTGCCGTCGGTCGTTCTCGGCGGGCCTCGTTTGGAGGACGCTGACGACATGAAGCGCATCGTTGTTGGAACCGACGGGTCGCCCACCGCACAGCAGGCCGTACGCCAAGCGGCAGAGCTGGCCGAGGCCACCGGTGCCGACGTCCACATCGTCACCGCCTACCGTTCGCCGGCGGCGATCCAGGCCATGGCGGCCAGCAGTGCGGCCGGCATGGTGGCCATCGACTCCTACGGGCTGAGCAACTCGCTGGCCGAACAGGCCGAAGCGATGCTGGCGTCGGCGTCGCGACTGGTTGCCGACAAGGGCCTCAACGTCGAGACCCACGGCGCCGCGGGCGACCCGGCCGAGGTCATACTCGGCGTGGCCGAGACCATCGACGCCGACCTCATCGTCGTTGGAAGCAAAGGCATGACGGGCGCCAAGCGCTTCGTCCTGGGCAGCGTCCCGAACAAGGTCGCCCACCACGCCTGCTGCAACGTGATGATCGTCTACACGTCGTAGCGAACTACGAGACGGCGACGGCGTCGAGCTCCCGGAGCTCGTCGAGGACGTCGTCCACGGCGATGCGCAGGAGGCCCGGGTCAGGCTTCTTTCCATGGGGGTCGCCCGTGGTGCCCGCCCACAGGACCCGGTGCTGACGGCGCAGGGGCGGCGGTCCCCACCGCGCCGGCGACACGGGGCCGAAC
>CADDZP010000556.1 GCA_902812475.1 Actinomycetota bacterium
GGCTGCGAGTCGGTCAACCAGAACAAGCAGAAGGAACAGGCCAAGAAGCAGTGGAACCAGGCCCGCGCCGCGGTGCTCGGCGGCGTCGCCAAGGAGCAGTACGCCGCCGGCAACTTGCCCGAGGCGCGGAAGATGCTCGATCAGGCCCTGAAGCTCGACCCGGAAAGCTCCGGGCTCCTCGTGCTGTCGGCGAAGCTGGCGATCGAGCAGGGGCAGTTGGACCTGGCCGAGCAGGAGCTGGCCAAGGCGCGGGCGTCGGACCCCAAGAACGCCGAGGCGTTCTACCTCAGCGGCGTCGTCTACCAGCGCTGGCAGAAGACCGACCGAGCGTACGAGTTCTACACGCAGGCGGCGGAGAAGGCGCCGTCGGAGCTGGCGTACGTGCTGGCGCAGGCGGAGATGCTCGTGGCCCTCAACCGCCAGGAGGAGGCGCTGGCGCTGCTGGAGCCGAAGGTGGTCTACTTCGAGCACAGCGGCGCGATCCGCGACGAGGTGGGCCAGTTGCTCGTCCAGCAGGGGCGCTACGCCGAGGCCGCGGAGGTCCTCCGCCAGGCGAGCATCCTGTCGAACAACGACCCGACGGTCAACGAGCACCTCGGCCTGGCGCTGTACTACGCCAGGCAGTACAAGGACGCGGCGGAGGTGCTGGGGCGGCTGGTCAAGGACGAGGCTTACGCGAAGCGCGCGGACCTGTTCCTCGCGCTGGGCGAGTGCCAGTTGCAGACCGGCAAGCCGCGCGACGCCAGGGCCAGCTTCGAGACGGCTTCGGAGCTCGACGGCTCGACGCCGGCCGTCTGGCTCAGCCTGGGCAAGGCGGCGATGGAGCTGGGCGACCTGAAGCGGTCGGAGCTGTCGCTCAAGAAGGCGATGGCGCTCGACCCGGCGTCGGGCCCGTCGTACCTGATGCTCGGGTACCTGCGGCTGAAACAGGGCCGGGCGCGGGAAGCCCTGGCCGCCTTCCGTAGGGCCAGCGACCTGGACCGCGGCGACACCGTCAGCCTCTGCATGGTGGGCTACGCCCTGGAAAAACTCGGCAAGGGCGATCAGGCCGCCCAGTACTACGGAAAGGCCCTGAGGATGAAGCCCAACGACGAGTTGGCTTCCAAGCTCATGGCCGGGGTGGATTTGCACGATTAAACGTCTGTACGGAAGGGTCGGGGGACAAAGGTCGGGGCGGCGTTGCCGCCAAACGGGCGTAAGCAGGCGGTGCGGGCGTGCGTAAGGACAAGCTCCTATCCATTCTGATCTTCGTCTTCGCCGGGAGCGGGATCATCTGCTTCGGGCGGGACGCGCGGGTGGCGCTGTCGCACCTGTTGCAGCTCCGCCCGGAGCAGTGGGCGGGCATCGGGCTGCTCGTGTGCGCCGCGGCGGCGGGCCTGGCGGCGACCTTCTCGCTCCAGTACGACTACGAGCGGCTGCTCAAGGGCATCCGCGACCTGACCGCCGACGGCCGCGGCAAGGGGCTCAAGTCGTCCCACCCGGACCTGGTCCCGCTGACCAAGATCGTCAACGAGATGGTCGAGGTCGCCGACCGCTCGGTCGAGGACGCGCTGCTGAGGCTCAAGGAGCTGGAGATCCAGCTCAAGGTGGCGACGGCCGAGCGCCAGCACGCCGAGGCGATCATCTACAGCATCTCCGACGCCGTGCTCGTCACCGACCCGTTCGACGAGCTGGTCCTGGCTAACGAGGCCGCCGCAAAGGCCTTCGACTTCGACCTGACGGCGGGGCGGGCGCCGGTGCAGCAGATCCTCCACGACCCCAAGCTGATCGAGCTGATCCGCGAGATGCGGCAGAGCAACAACAAGAGCGGGCGGCGCGTGCTCGAGCACCGCGTGCAGACGGCGGCGGGGGACCGGACGTTCAAGATCACCCTCTCGTGCGTCGCCGACCAGTCGGAGTCGCCGGCGGGCGTGGTCGCCGTCCTGCACGACATGACCCGCGAGAAGGAAGTCGCGGAGATGAAGAACGACTTCGTCTCCAACGTCAGTCACGAGCTGCGCACGCCGCTGGCCAGCATCAAGGCGTACGTCGAGATGCTGATCGACGGCGAGGCCGAGGACGAGCGGACGCAGCGCGAGTTCTACGAGGTGATCCAGAACGAGGCCAACCGCCTCGGGCGCCTGATCGACAACATCCTGAACATCAGCCGGATCGAGTCGGGGCTGGTGAAGGTCAACAAGCAGCCGCAGAGCCTGACGGTGATCATGAAGGAGGCGATGGAGGTGATCGCCCCGCAGGCGAAGCTCAAGAACATCGCGGTCGAGGAGCACCTGACCCCGGTGTTTTATCAGACCATGGCCGACCGCGACATGCTGTAC